>NZ_JAKUHI010000002.1:0-215849 GCF_023630615.1 Synechococcus sp. MU1648 | reverse complement strand
CCCTCGACCTGGCTGCTGCTGAGTCCACTCCTGTGGCTCTGCAGGCTCCTGCCATCGGTTGATCTGGAATCAACCTGTTCCTTCTGGAACAGACCAAACGATTCAGATCAACTGAATCGGAAAGCCCCCTCTATCGAGGGGGCTTTTTGTTGGGTATTGAACCGGTCAAAGGATCAAGCCAACAGCCTTAAAGCACGACACGATCACTCCCACCATTGCTAGAGAGTTTGGCAATGCAGGATGTTTTGAAAGATGATTTTTGTTGATCGCTCGGTTTTCTAGTCAGGACTCCTTGTGCAGTGGACCCTGAGCCTCCACATTATGTTGTCTTTGTCGGTGCCTGGTTTGGCATGCGTGTCCGGCCAGGGAGGGGCGCGAGCTGCTCCGCTCTCGGTGGTGATTGCTAAGACAAGAGAACTTGCATGATCCTTCCCATGACCTGCGGCGATATCTTTCGGATCATCATTGCGCTGTTCATCCCACCTCTGGGGGTGTTTACCCAGGTGGGTCTTTCACGGGCCTTCTGGATCAACCTTGTGATCTATCTCTTTGCTGTGGGTGGCCTTGGTTTCCCAGTCTTTTTCGGCATGTGGCCAGCCGCTGTGATCCATGCCTTGTTTGTGATCCTGACCCGCAAGTGAATAGGGCGTTAGCAGTTTGGCTCTGAACAGATCTCTGCTTCGCTGGGATCTTCCAGTTCCTCCTCATCTACTTGCATTGGTGCAAGTGCAGTGTCGGCTTCGTTGAAAATCTGCTCCAGGTCAAAGAGGCTTTCGTCCACCTCATTGCCTTGCACCACACTTACGTTGATGCGTTGCACCTGCATCTGCAGTTCAAGGCCCTGGAACTGCCATGAAAGCTTGGAGTTGATGTTGTCTTGAATTTCCTGAACCTGTTTGTAGCTCGGCGTCGTCGGATCGGTCACACGCACAACCACCTGAAGGGTTGGGGCCTGGTTTTGTTCCCAATAATTAGGCCAGTCGAAGACGATTTTTTCGAGTTCTAGTGCTTCGTTAGCACCAAAGGTCAACGTCTCATTCTTGAGGTAGTAGCGGATATCTGATTCAATCTGTTCTTTGGCTGCCTCCTGCTTGAGTTTGAACAGGTGTCGCTCATACCTCTCATAGAGTTTTTGACCCACCAGAACTGCCAAGCCCACGGCTAACAGCACTGGCAGGCGTGAGCGTCGCCGGCGTCTGAGTTTCTCGCGGAAATACGGCTCTCGAATCGCCAGCACACTGATTCCACCAATCAGAATTCCCAGCAGGTTGGCGGCATAGAGAAGTGCAGCCCCTTGAGCGCCGCTCAGATCCTGGGCGGAGAGCATCAATCCCATCACGCACACCGGTGGAACCAGAGCTACGGCGATGGCTGTGCCCGCCATGGAACTCACGGCACCAGGATTCACCTTGGCGTAAGTCGCGACAGCACCCGCTGCCAGCGCGATCCCCAAATCGAGAATATTGGGTTCAAGTCGAGCTGTGACCTGTTCAGGCAGGGCCTCCGCTAAAAGCAAGCCTTGGCTTCGTGCGATGAGGCCCAATCCCATCGACAGGAGCAGGGTGATACCTGCACCAGCTGCCAGGGTGATCAGGGATCGGGACAGCAGCCTGGCTTGCCCGATCAGAACAGCAAACACCGCCACTCGCAGCGGCAGGATCCAGGGGGCAACGACCATGGCCCCGATGACCACAGCGGCGTTGTTGGCAAGCACCCCCAAGCTGGCGATCAGGCTGGCGCCAATGGTCAGAACGATGAAGGATTCGTTCAGCCGTGCTTCGCCGTCGTAACTGCGGTGCAGTGCGTCAAGACGATCTTCCTCTTCGAGAAGCGATTGTTGATCAACCACCACGGCTGTCGTTCCATCAGCTGCGACGCCCCACAATTACTGGAGGCGTGCTGCCGTTGCTTCCCGGAAGTGCCGGTACCACTTCCGTTTGCCCATCCCATTTGTCGAGGAACAGTTTGTAGAGCACTTGGTCGTCAAGGCTGCGATTGAGCGTGTCGTAACGGAGGGCTTCCTGTTCAGCGATCTTGACTTCGGTCTGGGCGCGGAGCAGTTGCTGCTCTGCAATCTGCTTCTGCTCAATGGCGGCGCGATATTCCTCGGCGATCTGCAGCCCTGTGAGGTCCAGACCGCGGACTTCCACGTAATCAAATTTGTCGAGCTCTTCCGCCACAGTTCTCTCCACCAATGCGGAGATGTCGTTCCATTCGGTGGCAATGGTGACGAGCTCGTATTGGGAGAACACTGACTTCAGTGCTTTCAGCAATGACGGCTGGATGATGCGGGGGTAGATCTCACGGTCATTACCGGCGATTGTCCGGTAAATCCGTCCGGCTTCATTGGGACGAACGGCGTATTTCACGGTCGCGGTGGCCTCAATGACTTGGAGGTCCTTAGTGAGGGTGGCGAATTCTTCTGGTTTGACCTGGGTGCGCACATCAAAGGGGTACACCGCTTGAATAAATGGGACCTTGAGATTGAGACCAGGCAGACGCGATCCTCCGCTCACCTTGCCCAAGGTGGTGACCACGGCAACTTTGCCGGCCGGAACGATGAACAGGGCCTGCCCCAATAACAACAATGTGCTGAGAACGACGGCGACCAGCACGGCGAGGCTGTTGGCGGGGTCGTTGATCCGTCTAGGGCTTTGCATCCTTAGGCATGTGCTTGTGCTGATGATGTCGGGTTTGGGCGTGCACCGTTGTCTCAGTGCCTGGTTTTCCACTGAATCGACACCGTCTGGAACTGACTTTCAGGATTCATGCAATCAGAAACCTTCCCAAGACTGGAGAAATTTGGAGAGGATGAAAACACTCGAGATTGTTGATATTGGTGCTGATCCTGATGGTGCAATTAACACTCTGTGTGATCAGTATCCTTGATGAAATTGAGTTTGCCGCCTCTGATGGTGATGCACTTAATGCCTGATTTAGTCCATTTGTCTCGAGTATTGGCCTGGTGTCTGACTGCTTCTTAGTTCATCCAGAGTGATTTGAAGGCGCTTGGATGTGCATCACGCATGGTCATGGAGGTTTCACGGATGAATGTGATGCATGCCTTTGATCCGTCAAAGACTTTTGCTTTGATCATCATCTCCATGGCTTGCTGGAGTGTTTTTCCTTCTCTGAGCGCACCATCGATGACCTTCACCGCCTTGGTGGGTTCACAACGACCGAGCTCCTGAGCGCGGGAGGCAGACGAGATAGCACTTAGGGCAATCGACAGCAGCAGCAATCCGACGAGCGCACGCATTTTGCCTGAATGTTGTTTTGGCTGGATGGAGCCTATGGGGTGTAGATGGATTGATCTAACTCTTTTCTGGTGGAGTTGTCTCAGGATGTCACTGGATTGCTTCACTGCTGAAGCGGTAGTCGGCTCATTGAGCTCAGATCACCAAACACGGTGATCATCTCAACGCCCTGCATGCTGGCCAGGACAAGCTTCTTGGTCTTGAAGGCCATTAACACTGTGTTGGTTTGTCGTTGAACAAGCCATAAAAAAACCTCCGTTGAACGGAGGAATATGCCAAGTAATCCCCATCACCTGGCGTTTCCATAAGTGTAGTGCTTCTCGTCAAGTTTCTGCAGCTGATCCACCACACCTAGTGGGATCAACTTTACGGCGCGCCACGTCTTGGAGGCTTATCCACAGGGCGGTGGAAAAGTCCGTAGAACTTTGTTGTCGCCGTTTCTTCAAATGGCCTGCAATCACTAGGTCTTTCAGGTAAGCTGTGGATATCCCCATCACCCGGCCGCCCGTTCGAGGCGGCTTTTTTGTGTCTGCCCTGTCAGTCTGGGCCTGTATTCCACAAGCCCCATGACGGTGAACCGTGAGCAGGCCAGGGACGCACTGGCGACACTTCTCGAGGTTTTCGCAGGGCCGAACTACTCCGGTGCTTTGCGCGATGGCGATCTCACGACCCGACTCGAGCGATGCACAGGCTGGGTCAAAGCTGAAGCATCAGAGGCAGCATCCCTGATCGAATCTTGCGTTCCCCATGGCAAGCCGATGCTTGCTCAGGCCAGGCAACGACTTGCTGCTCTTCAATCGTTGAAGACTCTGCAGGAGGTTGCTATCCATCATTTCGGCCCGCTGGACGATTCCTGTTGATGGTCGTCAGTCGCGACGCAGCCAAGGGGAAGCATTGCTGAACCAGTCTCCGAGATCATCTTCTGGGTGCTCGGGATCCTCTGGATGGCGTCGCCCCAGGTCGAGGTCGGCGATCAAACCGTCGAGCCCGTGTTGTGCGCCTTCCCGTTGAAAACGTTGCGCTCTGTTCACCCATGTGCTCACGCTGCGATCGCGTTCGGCAAATTTTTGAAGGTAAACACGTTCCTGGAGCGACACAAATTGTCCCTGGGCCAATCGACTGCAGATGTCTTGAAGTTTTAATCGTGTTGATGTGGTCAGCATGATCAGTTCACCTTTCTCAGGTGATAGGGAGTTCCGTTCTTGGCTTCAGTGGCCCAAGACACCATTTCTTGTCCTGGGAAAGGACCTGATTTTCATATCCTGACGGGATGGATCACGATGAAATTTCGAGCCTGACGCCGATCCCATCGCATACGTCCTGGTTGGAACGCTGTGGAACTCTCTTGTGTCCGCAGGACGATCCAGCATTGTTTGGCTCAGTAGATGCTGACCTGTATTTCGATCCCGCAGGTCGGCCGCGTTTTTATGTGATGCGGATCCGCCGCCGTCCGCCTGTTCTCAAGGCGATGACGCGACATCATCGCGTGAGTCAGTGTTTGGGGTCTGCAGATGCACAACCCTGGTGGCTGGCGATGGCCCCCTCAACGGATCCTGGCTGTCCGCCTTCTGCGACCTCCATTGCCCTGATCAAGTTCCAACCTGGTGAAGCGTTCAAGCTTCATCCGGGAACTTGGCATGCCGGACCCTTTATTCATGACCGATCGGCTTTGTTTTTCAACCTCGAATTAAGAACGACCAACGAAGACGATCACAATTCTCTGTCGTTGGGGAAGTCGTTGCATTTGAAGTTGATTTGATGGCCCATGGCCAGGACACCACAGTTGGTTCGCGATGGATTGCCCAGAGCTGTAACAGGCTGAACAGCAGAAAAGAACCTGCATGGCCTAGTATTTACTTGTAGCAATAGCTACAAGCGTTCACTTCGCTACATAGCGAAGCGCAGTTCGACTCAGGGCATGGAACGGGGCCTGAGCTTTCTACGAGGAACACCATGAATGCTCTTCAGCTCCTGAAAGAGCGTGAGCTGCGCGCGCAGCTCCGCAACAACTCCAAGAAGGCAGTGGCCCGCGGATCTGAATCAAGTGATTACACCTCCGCTCACCTCTCTCCGGTCAAGCTGGCTCAAGAGAAAGTCTTCTCAACCCAGTTGAAATACAGAGGGGTGTCTTACGAAGCGATGCGTGCCAATTGGCTTTGATCCCTGTTTCATTCAAGGGATGATGCCCCGCCTAGGCGGGGCTTTTTGTTTGGATGGTCAGACTTCGAATTCAAGTTGACAGTGCCATTTGATGTCGCGACCACAGGATCAATGTCCTATCTGGATGTCAGAGATCAATTGCCATCGATTGACCCCGAAAATCTCTCCCCTCAAGATGTTCTGACCATTCTTCTTCATCTTTTCCATCAACAGCCCGGTTTTGTTGATCGTGGCCATGAGGTGAACAACAAAGAGACGGCGTGGGTCAATGGTTTTCTTTTTCGCCTTCACAATGATGCTGCTACTGAACGGCTCTCCATCGAAGAGATTGGCTCAAGCGTTGACAAAATCTCTGCTTTGCGCTGATTACAACAGCTGATCAAGCGATCCCAACGAGTTTCTGTTGATCCTACTCATGATCGGCATGGCCCTCGAACCTTTGTGCAGTTCGAATGAATGTCATGTTTGCGGTTCAGGAGTTGACAGTGGATGGCTGGTCGAATCGTGCGGAGCATGCCTCCAAAGACAATGCGTTTTGGCATGCACGTGCCCGTAGTGATGCTGATGGGCACACGTATCGATTGATCAGCGAGGAGAAGCATGTTGTTTGCCTGCTCACCAGCCGCGGTTCCGAGTGCTGGGAGCTCGACTGACGTCGTCCTCAGGCTGTCGGGTGCTGTTAGGTGTCATTAGTACTTCGATTTGATGTGCTGCTTTGATCGCCCTGATCGGGCATGATCTTTGCATGACCGACGACACCCAACAGACGCATCCGCTCTACGCCATTGATCGCGATCAGATCGATGCTGTGTTGGGCCACGATGGCGAGCCAGGCCCTCAGCAGCTGACAACGATCGCCGCATTGTTTTCTCGATATGCGGATTTTCCTGGAGCAGATGACATCCGCGATGACTTGCAGAAATGCCTCACGCTTTGGGGGCTTTCTCGCGAAGATCTAAACATCAAGACACGAGAGATCTGGAGAAGCGGCTGGCGTCCAGGACAAGATCCTGTCGCTGAGGGTGTTGGCTCAGGGGCTGACGTTGAAGATGCTGAATCTTGATGCTTTCTGCGATTGGATCGCAGTGAACTTGCTTTAAAGGTGAATATGGAAACTTATTGATTTTCGATGTTGTTTGAGGGCTCTGAATGAAAGCTAAAGCTGGTGACTCACGTTTCTTGCAGGCTTCTCAAGTCAAAGCCAGGGTTCAAGTCTCCAAAGAGGAAGGCCGCCCTTCCCGATAGAAAGACGGCCTAGCTCGCTCGTTTGTGCATGGTTCAACCCATCACTTCAGTAAAGAGAGAGGAGCGAAGCTTCTGGCTCGAGGCGCCCTGGGGCCATGTGCTCTAGGTGTTGGGTCGTTTTCTCCGAGGGCACCTAAGGCGGTGCAAGTGGAGCGTCGATTGGCGTGGCGGACCATTGCGCGCCTACCAAAGGACCAACCCAGGTCATTTTTGAGACTGTTGGAGCAGGGGCCAGAAAGTCAGTCTGCTTCTGGAAACTGCTCGGTTGGACCGTCGTCTTTCATGAACGCCTCCGATCTCAATGCACTCAGTTTTGTGCCTTGAAGGCACAAAGTCATCGGCATTAAGGCGCATTGCCTTGATGGCCTGCGCCATCGATTGTTGGGGTGGCTTGCCTAAAGCAGGCTTTTCCTAGGTGTTCAACATGGGCAGGGACGCCTCCAGCTCTGTCGCGAGACTCCAAGCAAGCTTGAGCTGCCATGGCCAGGGTTGATTGATCAAGGGACTGGGTGTCGACGAGCGATCAGTCGCTTAAGGCAGTTCTCTTGTTTTTGTTTAATCCTGGTTTTCTTGTCGTTGCGTTCGTGCTGCCGGGTTTCGTTGCAGCTTTGACTGCCAGAGAGGCCTCGAGGTGCTGCAGGTGGGCTTCGCGCAATGCAGCTGAGATGTCGAGGGTGTGGTCAGTCATCGATTGGCGTTCCAGGCAGCGTGCGCGGAGCAGCTGGCTGCCTGGAGTGGGCCTACAGGGCTGGAGTCCTTTAAACGCTAGGAAACTGTCAATGGAGCACAAGCTGTCGACAGACCTCGGTCTGGACTTCGACACATCACTGGGCTCGACCTGTTGAGCTGCCAGGCCTCTCAGCGTTGTATCGATGCCTGTTCTGATTCTGTGAGGTACTCCTCAATGAGGGGCGAGCAATCGCCACGCTGAATGGCTGCAATCTCACGTTCAATGTTCTGGATGAAGAGCTGGTTTCCGTTCTTCTTGGCCACCGCAAGCACACGGTTTAGGCGTTCCAGTTCGCTCTGCTGCTCGTCGTTCATGATTGGCTAATGAGCCCGATCCTCAACCTGACAGAGATTGCTCAAGCCGTCTCTGTGCATTGGCTTGATGTGTTGCTGATCTCTACAGATTTTCAGGCCGGTGGTCTACGTCAAGAGCCGCCGCTCATGCAGCTTCTGATGTTGTGTCGTCATACAACGCTTTGAGTTGGTCGAGCTCAACCATCAGATATTGAATTTCCAGCCAGTCTGTCGAAAGGTCAATGGCGGTTTCCAGGCGGTCAATCTGACGCTTGAGAAGCTCCGGCATCGCGCCAAGTTGCTGAATGGTTCTCATGTAACCGTGCTTCACGCTTGACGCAAGATGACCTGCTTACAAGTCATCTTGCGCTGTCATGCTTCGGACTCGAAACCGTTGATTTGTCGATTCAAGATCGATCAGCTCTTGTTTTGTCGCTGGTGTGGCAGTGGTGGCCCTGCTCCCATGAGCTTCTTCGCGTCAGGTGAAGCTTTTGCGGTAGTTGGTTGCGTAGGGGAAGACATATCCACATTCCATCCCCTTGAGTTTCTCCTCCGCCAGGTAAAGGCTGTGCGTCAAGTGGCACTGATTTTCGGCATCGCACACCAGGAATTGGCCTTCTTCAGTTTTTTGGATGGATGAGCCTCGTGGTGTCTGCACAATCAGATCTGCTGGGGGCATCGGACTTGCTTAAGGCGCTCTTGTGTCATGGCCTCGGTGGCTCTCGTCTTGGGGTAGTGAATGCAACGTTTTCAGGTCTTCGTCGCTTCGCACTCTGCAAACACGCCGTCACGACCCCTGAGGAAACCCTGGAGTGGGCAAGTGCTGATGCCGTGAAATCTTCATTTAACTCATCGACTACCCAGTTTTAAAAGCTTTTCTAGCTTCAGCGCTTTCAATAGTTTTAATCCCCATCCTGCTGGAGCAGGTCGGACTATTGACTGCTCAACTTGTAATTGATTGGGGTTGTTTTTTGAGTCAGTCATGATTAATAAAAGGAGCTGTGATGGCAGGTCCCCTATGGATCCCGATAGACCAAAACAAAGCTATGCGGTTTCTCGAATTAACACTGATCAATGTATAAAAGTTCAGCGAGAGAGACTTGCCTTCATGAAGCTGGGTAAGCAAGCTCGCATCGATGTTGACGCCGTGGCACAGCACTGGGATGCCGGACCTGAGTCATGCATTGCTGCGGACATCTCTTGTTGAGCGAAATGGTCAAGGGCTACTGGAGCGTTTCTGGCGCAATCACCAACCCTGAAGGAATGGGGGCGTACATCTCAGCTGCCGAGCCCTATCTGGCTAAGTGCTGAGCTCGATTTCTCTGCAGAGATCTCCAGACGGATGTTCGCGAAGGCAATGCCGGAGATCTGACCGTGATCCTCGAGTTCGAATCACTGGCTGCAGCGAAAGCTGCCTATGAGGCGCCCGAATATCAAGAGATGCTCCAGCTTCGTCAACCCCACAGCAATGTCTCGCTTTCGATCCTTGAAGAAGGTGATCGCGCCGCTCACTAATGAGAGGCGTCGTCGGGGTGGCAGGACTTCCTTTCAGTTCTGTTGCAACCGCGACAGGCGGTAGGGGCGGGGAACGGGAATGATTCCCTCAGTCACCTCAAACCGATGGGATTCCTCGCTGTTGCAGGCTGCATGCTCTTAGCCACTGCCATGTCCGCAGCTTTAACCAGCAAGCCTTCTAAAGCCTGAGGTTGGGAGGGGGCGAGCTTGGCGGCGGCCCCCAACAGATCAGGCCAGCTTCACAACGAAGCGCTGAACAGACCTAGGGCCAACCTAGGTTTTTTTTGTGCTCATGCGTACCAAGCATTAACGCCTAATTAGGCGTCGAGTGGATGCAGCGCCACGCCATTGAGGCGTTGAACAAGATGTTGAACAGGCTGGCGACGGTGTTCACCACCAGTGAGATAAAGCTGTTCCACGGCGTCAGAATGGCGGCATGGGCAAGACCAACGATCTGCATTCATGGCATGAGGGCCTGCGTCAGCCAATGGGAGGTAACCCTCTGCATGAACCCGTCATGGCGGCGATCCACGGCTACAGGTTCAACGATGAGTTCTGGCGTCTTAACGACCAGGGCTATCCAGAGCCTTTGTTGGAGCCCATCCTCGGCCGATGGGAACAGCTGCACGATCCCGAGGATTGAACCTGGCGCAAGTGCTCACTACACAGCGCTCACTACTGAGTACTCACTACAACGTGCGATAACGCCAACCTGACTCCCCCCGTTCAGAAGAGGAGTCAGCTTTTGCTTCGGCGCCCAATGGCAAGGGTTAGGCCATTGGATGGAGGTTTCCTGCGGCGGGAACTTCCTTTAGCAGCTTGGGTTGAAGCAAGGGGGCGTTGGCTTCAGATGACGCGGAGACGCGGTTCAAATGAGCAACGGCAAGGTTGCGAAGTGAGATTGCGCTGATCTGACTCCTCCCCTTCATAAGAGGAGTCAGGCTGTGCATTGCTGTGTCGGCGTTTAGGACGCTGTTCTGACTCCTCCGGTTGAGAAGAAGAGTCAGCTGACACTCAGCGCCCAATGGTTATTGGAGGAACCATTGGATGGAGAGCTCGAAGCTCCAAAGTCACCATCACCCCGGTCATGGTTTAGGTGCCGTTCGAATGAGGCGATGGCAGCGACCAAATGAGCGGCAACGACGTTGTGGCGTTGGTTTTCACCCCCAGTCCGATCGGCACAAAAAAACCGGGTTGTCACACCCCGGCTCATGCGCAGATGAACCTGTTGATCGGCTGACATCCGACGCTCTGCTGGTTCGTGTCTTCTCCCTCAGCCTGATGGTCGATTAGTTGAGGAGTTCCGTCTCGTCGGCCAGCCTCTTATTGATGTGGCGGCGAGTTTCTGCAACGTGGCGATGTTGCGCCCACAACTCCATCACGAACTTGGCGAGCCGTTCCTGTCGCTTCCCTGGCTGCTCCGGCAGCGAAGGGTCCTGCTCTGTCACTTCTGGAAATCCAGCGTTCATCTAGATCGGCTGCTCGTACTCAACCCCTAGCTAGATCTTCCATTCAGGACCACATTCCAATGAGAAGCCCCCGCCAAAGGCAGGGGCCACGGAACGCGTTTCAGGAGTGTCACCTTGTTTCCACTCCCGTGAGGCGATCCTCCTCACAACTTCAAGCTGGCAAAGCTGCTGGCACTGTGACAACAAAAGTGGACAGCTGCTGACTCGTCCAGGCCATCAGCCCTGCTGGTCGGCCTCCTCTTCCTCTGATCGCAGAAATCTCTTGCGTTGAGCCGATTCCAGGCCGGATGTCTCTGCTGTTTCGCGATTAGGTGTGTTGGTGCTGCTCTTCTCGTCCTGCTGCGCAGGTTTGTCGAGCCCCATCAGTAGGGGGTGAATTCCTCTTCGGCTCATTTGTCGTTGGTCGTTATTCAGATCTCGCGTGGTGGCGTTCCGGCCCAACCGCGTGGGATGACGCTATCGACACTTGCGTCGGTCTGTTGGCCTCCGTCTGTTGGCCTTGGTCGGGTGCTGGTCAGGGGGGGCGCTTGCACGATCCCGGTGCGACGAGGTCGCCTAAGAGAGTTACTCGCTATGAGCCCCTAGTTCGTTGGGGGGAGCGACGGAATTTGCAGCGACTTTTCAGGCAGTTTTCGGTATCCGGAAAATCTGCTGAGAGTCAGTCCATTGCTATCGCTGGCAACTAACGAGATGCCTGCCGACCCATAAGTGGGAGAACTCCCAACTGCTCACAAATGTCGATCACGGTGAGCTGTTCTTTCTGTTTGACGAAGGCCGCGAAGCTCTCTACTGGTGGCCGACGAATTAACTCTCAGTGCTATCTGCGATCTTGTCGCGCCAATCAGGCCCCAGCTCTGTGGCCAGATCCTGCTCAACAGAACGGAGGTAACGCTTCCGTTGAGCTGACTCCCAACCCAACCATTTGGGAGCTTGCTTTCGCTGTGTACTTGTCATGCTCAGAGAATCTCAGATCGTTAACCCCGTGCGGGTTAAGAGCAGGTTCTTACCTGGAAAAGCTTTGTCAGCCACTTGCCAACCAGCGCAGAGGCACCCATCACGCCCTTAAGTGCATAGGAGGGGGGCAGCTCCTCATGAAGACACTGTCGGCTCGCCATTGGCAGATGCACTCCAGCTTCACCCGCAGCCCATCCACGTCAACCAAATGCTGTCGCATGTGCTGCAGCCTTATCCCCCCCCAAAAAAAAATTGGGTTGAAGCGCCCGCACCATTAGCCATTGCTCTGCTTGCAAGGGCTTTCACCCCGCTTCAACTTCACCCACATCGCCTTTTCAAGAGCCGTGAGTTTTGGACAGGTTTCATTGAGCACTTCGAGGGCACGAGACTTGGCATCCCGGATGTATCGCGTCGTCCGGTCGAGTTCGTCAAAGGCCATAACTATTCGATAGGTATGGCTATCAAGTTAAAAACTCTGAACAATGCGACTTGCATCAAGTGACACAGAATTGACTCCCCCTGGAGGGATGCTGTGGAAGATCACCTTAAGAAGATGCTATCGATGTGATGCCAACAAAAGCTTTGCAGCGAATGCTCGACTTTGATGAATTCATGAAGACGCTTCAGGGTTCATGCCAGTGGCATGTTGATAGTGTTTTCCTAAGGCGTTACTGGCCAGGCGGTCAGTCGGTTTTGCAGTCAATTTGCAGCCATATTTAAGCGGCTATACGCTGTTCAATGGGTGTGAAGTCCCATCCAATCGGTGACTGAATTTGATTCAGCTTTCGGTGCTCTTCGAATAGATCTTCAATTTCCCTGCAGGCTGTGCAGTATGCCGCCCAACCAATCATTCTTCGTGGATTTGCTCGCCCACGCTTGTCAATCGCTTGATCAACGGTGACTCCTTCTGTTTCCGCTTGTTCAAATGCGCTAAGCAATGGAATTTGTGCATCTATAACCTTTATGTCGAATCCTTGCAGCAATTCTTTGGCTTTTTCTGCTGCAGCTTCTTTGCGTGAATCAACTTTCACAAGTAGTGCAGCGTAGGGGATCTTGTATTGCTTCAGCATCTGTGACATTTCAACAGTTAATTCGATGGATCTGCTCTGCGTAGTAGTGGGCAGCAGAATGAAATCGGCTCCCTCTACTAAGTTTTTCATTTCTTCTTCGTTGCTGCTTGCTTGTCCATCTGTGACAATAATCTCTGCCAATCGAGTGGCTTTGGCTGCCGCTTCAATCGGCACGACTGGGCAGGGCAAGAGTCCTCTGGCGCCATAAGCAGTGGCCGATCTATTGCGGTCGGCATCAACCAGGACTACCCGTTTTTGTTGATGGCTCCAGGTTGCTGCTATGTGAACGCTGCTACACGTCTTGGCAACACCACCTTTCTGGCCAAAAACAGTGATGAACATCGCGCAGCGACTAATGACTCCTTAAAGGGTCGCGTTTTTTTTCTGGAAGGCAATACGTGGGTTGTTGCTGCTTCCGCGATGACAGCGTCAGTCAGCTACGAGTCCCCAAGTCATTTTCAGACAGCACAACCACCTTCCTTAAGAGGTAAGGGCGACTTTTGCGAACTGCCAAAAAAAAGGAGAGGTCCCACCCTCTCCCTGCACGACGCATCACCCCCTCGCCAAAAGGGAGCGATTACACATTGACGTAAGAAATACCTATTAGTGGTTGCCATGACGACCAAAAGAGTACTGAGGTCAGGAACCCACGAAAAAGGAGGCTCCCTATTCCCACCTCTGGTGACCTATTCGCCCCTCCTCGAAGGGATGAGCTGATGGTCGCTATGCAACGGCTCCTATCCCATCGGTAGAAGAGTCCATTGGTTAGTCGTTCCGGAGATTCCTCTCAGGTGGAACCACCGGTCAATTGACCATGTCGTTCCTCGGGCAATGACGTCGTAACCCTGGGCTTGATCGGCTCAGCGCGTGACTTGTTACTGAACTGATCGATCTCTTCGCGGTCTGGTCAGAACAACCAGGCCCCCAACAGCACGCCGATCACCAGACCTTTCAGCCAGACCAGCGCAGCCATCTGGTACTCAGAGAGACCGAGCTTTCCCTTGATCCAGAAGAAGACCTTCTTGTCTGCGAAGACGACAGCGCGGACCGGTTTCCACGGAGCAAGACCATTCAGACGCCAGCTCATCAGCATTTGACGGCAGTTAGTCGCTGTATAGCGACGGCCCTCACAAATCAACCAGTTGGTGGAAAGCAGCTACCGCCAACACCTCAAGAAGCGATGCAAGCTCTGGGCACCCACCTGGCAGAAGGAAATGGGTTGGGCACCTGAGGCTGGAACTGAACGCCCCCTGATGGATTCGAACCATCGACCGACTGCTTAGAAGGCAGTTGCTCTATCCAGCTGAGCTAAGGGAGCAAGCGATCTCATTTTGGCAGGCTGCTTCAGGCGGGCTGGATTTTCATGCCTTTTGCCTCCTAAGGTGATGAGCTGTTGGTCGGCATCAATGGCGCCGCGTCGTCTCAGCGACAGCGAGAAGCAGGATTTGGTCGGTCGCTACAAGGCCGGCGAGTCAACAGCTGCTTTGGCTGAGGCCTACGGCTGCAGCCCCAATACCGTCAGCCGCACGGTGAAGTCACTGCTGCCAGCTGATGCTTATGCCGCGCTGAAAGCCACTCGCCTCAAGGGATCGACGGCCTCTCCCCCGGTCAATCCCGTCATTCAGGCTGAACCGGAGCCCCCTGCTGTTGCATCCCCACAGAAGGAGCCCGAGGATGACTCCCTCACAGCTGATGAAAGCAGTCTGGCCCTCGATGACGCTGATGATTTCGGCGAGGACGCTGAAGAAGAGCTCAACGAAGACGACGACATCGGCATCACTGAGACCTTCACAGAGCTCGTGCCCCTCGTCGGTGTTGGCGACCTCACTGATCGACCGCTGAATCAGGCGCAACCGTTCAGTGTCGATTTGCTCCCCGACAGCGCCTACATGCTCGTCGACAAGGTGGTCGAGCTGGATGCCCGGCCCCTCAAGGAGTTTCCAGAGTTGGGCTTTCTGGATGACGCCGAGCAGACACGCCAGGGGCTGTGTCTGTTTGCGAGTCCTCGAGAGGCCAAACGCCAGTGCGGTCGCAGTCAAAGAGTGATCAAGGTCCCCGATACCGCTGTCTTTCAGCGCACCAGCAGCTATCTGCTTGCCCGAGGCATCACAAGGCTGGTGTTGGATGGAACGCTGATCGCGCTTGACGCCTGAGCGATCCAGCTGAACACCACTAATCGAATCGATCGCGTTGATCGGGAAGCAAGACAGCGGTGCTTGTTCCGCCACTGATCACGCCAATCACCAGCGCTATCCCTACGAGAAAACCGGTGGGAAGAGGAACGGAGCGCTGCCCCCCAAGCTGGAGCGCTTGGCGATCCTGAAGGTTCTGCGCTCCAAGGCAGAGCAGCAGCAGAAGCAGCAGACCACTCCCCAGGCTGATCAGCAGAAGACGCAGGCGAATCAACACAGCACAACCGTCGACAGGCTCAGTTTGACGTGCCCTGGTGCAGGAGGGAATACAGCCGTCGTCTTGACAGGCCTGTGGCCTGGGCCAGTTGCCGTGCCGCGTCACTGGCGGTTGCGCCGGCATCCTGCAACGCCTGCAGTTGCTTGAGCAGGTCACGGTCGTCGGGTTCCTCCGGCTCTGCCGGTTGTGCTCCTCCCAGCACAACAGTGCATTCACCCTGCGGGGGGTGATGCTGAAAGTGCTGCAGGGCTTGTTCCACCGTCGGCCCTACCTGCTCTTCGTGGCGTTTGGTCAGTTCTCGTGCCACCTGAAGGGCACGGCTTCCTCCGCAGTGTTGCTGAAGTTCCTCGAGCAGCGTGATCAGTCGGTGTGGTGCTTCGTACAGCACGGTGGTTCGGCTTTCGTTGCTGATGGCTTCGAGGCGGGCCCGTCGCTCCTTCCCCTTGGCAGGCAGAAATCCTTCGAAGCAAAAGCGTCCGCTGGGCAATCCACTGCTCACAAGAGCAGTGGTGGCTGCGCAGGGGCCTGGAATACAGATCACCGGATGGCCGGCCTGGTGCGCAGCGGCCACCAGTTCTTCGCCGGGGTCGCTGATGCCAGGCAGGCCTGCATCACTGATCACGGCGAGGCTTTGCCCTTCAGCCAGAACATCCAGAAGTTGGGGCAAGCGTGTGCGGGTGTTGTGCTGATGAAAGGACACCTTGCGGGCGCTGGCGCCAAGGTTGCTCAGCAGCTGTCCGCTGTGCCGGGTGTCCTCACAGGCGATTACATCGACGTTCTTCAGCAGATCGCGGGCTCGCGGGGATAGATCCCCCAGATGACCAATGGGGGTGCCCACCAGATAGAGGCTGCCGCCGCTTGGTTCATCCCGCTGCATCACAATGGCGAGCGCCTGCATTGATCATGATGCCCAGCTCTGCCGTTCTCCCCTCCGGCGTCAACCAGGAGGCTCTGCTGACGGAACTTCGTCGCCTCAGCTGGGGAGCAGCCGACATCTTGCGGGCCTATGCCCGCGGTGAGCAGCCCCCTCACGGTTTTCCCAAAGCTTTGAGTGTTGATGACGGCGGAGAGGGGCCGGTTTCTGCGGCTGACCTGGCCGTGAACAAGTGGTTGCTGGATGGTCTGTCCAGCTCCTTTGCGGATGCCGACTGGACGCTGTTGAGTGAGGAGACTGCTAAGGAGCAGCTCACTGAAGGCCAACCACTGCCTGCAGAGTGGCTCTGGATCCTCGACCCCCTGGACGGCACCAAGGATTTCCTGCAGGGCACAGGCGAATATGCCGTTCATCTGGCTCTGGTGCGGGGGCGGCGCCCCGTTCTTGGGGTTGTGCTGTTGCCGGAAGCCGACGAACTTTGGATCGGCATCGTCGGCGAAGGAGCATGGTGTGAAGACCGCCAGGGTGAGCGGTCGCCGGTTCGCTTCAGCGACAGAACCGCGGTTTCGGATCTAATCCTGGTGGCCAGCCGCAGCCACCGCGACGACCGTCTGGTGAAGTTGATTGATGCACTCAATCTCGGCGGTTCCAAAGCAGTGGGCAGCGTTGGCTTCAAGGTGGCCACGATCCTCAGGGGCGAGACCGACCTCTACGTTTCCCTATCCGGCAAGAGCGCTCCCAAGGATTGGGACATGGCGGCTCCGGAAGCGGTGCTGCTGGCGGCCGGTGGTCGCTTCACCCATGCGGATCAGGCCGACCTCACCTACAACACCGGCGATGTCCGTCAGGCCGGTTGTCTGATCGCCAGCCATGGAAAAGCCCACGCCGAGCTCGGAGAGCGTGCGACGCGGGCCATGGCCGAGATCGATCCCGGCTTTCAGGTCTGAGACCTGATCAGCTGAGCGGTGCTACTGGGGTGGGCTGAGGCTCCACCTCGGAGGTCTCACCGGCCTGGGGAACACCGCGCAGGGTGAGGTTGATGCGTCCGCGGTTGTCGATTTCTCGGACCCGCACGGTGACTTCGTCGCCCACCTTCACGACATCCTCGACCTTTTCCACCCGCGCTTCGGACAGCTGCGAGATGTGGATCATGCCTTCCTTGCCAGGAAGGATCTCCACAAAGGCACCAATGGGGATGATGCGGGTGATCGACCCGGAGAACACCTCGCCTTCGTTGACCTTGCGGGTCAGGCCTTCGATGATCTTCTGGGCTTCTTCAGCTGCAGCACCATCGTGGGACGCGATGGTCACGATGCCGCCGTCCTCGATGTCGATCTTGGTGTTCGTGCGTTCGGTGATGCCCTTGATGGTGCGTCCGCCGGGACCGATCACGGTGCCGATCAGCTCAGGATCAATCCTGAAGCTGAGCAGGCGTGGGGCGTGAGGAGAGAGGTTGTCCCGCGGAGTGTCGATCGCCTCGAGCATCTTCTCGAGGATGTGGAGTCGCGCCGGGCGCGCCTGATTGACGGCTTCGGCCACCGTCTTCACTGGCAGGCCGGTGATCTTCATGTCCATCTGCAGGGCTGTGATGCCCTTTTCGCTTCCGGCCACCTTGAAGTCCATGTCGCCGAGGAAATCCTCGATGCCCTGGATGTCGGTGAGGATCCGCACCTCATCGCCCTCCTTGATCAGACCCATGGCAGCGCCACTCACGGGGGCTTTCAACGGCACACCAGCATCCATCAGGGACAGGGTGCTGCCGCAAACAGAACCCATGGAGGTGGAGCCATTGGAGCTGAGCACTTCGCTCACCACACGCACCACATAGGGGAAGGTGTCTTTCTCAGGTAGAACCGGAAGAATGGCCCGCTCGGCCAACGCTCCGTGGCCGATTTCACGACGTCCGGGTGAGCGCATCGGCCGGGTCTCACCGACGGAGTAGGGAGGGAAGTTGTAATGGTGCAGATACAGCTTCTCGGTATTGGGATGGAGGTCGTCCATCTCCTGGGCATCGCTGGGAGTGCCCAGCGTTGCGGTGGACAGCACCTGGGTCAGTCCGCGCTGGAACAGACCTGAGCCGTGCACTCGGCGCGGCAGGACTCCGGCCATGGCACTGATCTGACGCACCTCGTCGAGGCCACGTCCATCGACGCGCTTGCCGTCCTTGAGGATCTGTTGACGCATCAACGTCTTGGTAAGCGCCTTGAAGCTGTTGCCGAGCAACTTCGAGCTGCTGGCCAGAGCCTGGCGGACGGCATGGTCGTCCTTGAGGGCTGCGATGGCTTCTGAAACCTCGCCCTTCACTTTCTCAAGGGCTGTATCCCGTTCCTCCTTGCTCTGATCAAATTTGCTGAGGACAGCGCTGATGGCTTTGGTGCACTGCTTGGCCAGATAGGCGGGAACTGTGCTGTCCTGTTCGGGGGTCTCCGGCTTCACCTGGGTGATGCCCAGATCCTTGAGGAGTTGTTCCTGAGCCTTGATGAGTTCGCAGATCGCTTCGTAGCCGAAATCAATCGCTTCGATCACGTCCTGTTCCGGCAGCTGGTTGGCACCGGCCTCGACCATCACCACGCCGTCAGGGGTTCCGGCGACCACGAGGTCCAGATCACCCCGTTCAATTTCCCGGTAACTCGGATTGAGGACGAAATCGTCCCCCAGCAGACCCACGCGCACCGCCGCCATGGGGCCGTTGAAAGGGATGCCTGCCAGAAGGGTGGCAATGGAAGCGCCCGTTACCGCCAGAACATCGGCGGGGACCCTTTCATCGAGAGACAAGCAAGTGGCCACCACCTGCAGGTCATCACGCATCCAGCTGGGGAACAAGGGCCGCATGGGGCGGTCAATCAGCCGAGCCGTGAGGGTGGCCCGTTCTGGTGGGCGGCTTTCACGACGCATGTAGCTGCCGGGAATGCGCCCAGCCGCATAGAGGCGCTCTTCGTAGTCGCAGATCAGTGGCAGGAAATCAATGCCCTCACGGCCCCCGGAACGGGTTGCTGTGACAAGCACGGCGGTGTCGCCACACTCCACCAAGACGGATCCTCCCGCCTGAGGGGCAAAGCGCCCGGTGGTCAGTCGAATCTCACGTCCGTCAAAGGAGATCGACTGGGTTTGTCCTTGCACGACGTCTTATGTCCTTTTGTCAATCCCAAGTCTGACATTTCATGGCTGCTCTTCACAAGAAAGGGGAGGTCAAACCTCCCCGTGACAACGCCATGGCGAGGAATGGATCACCAGCTGGACTTAACCACGCCGGGCAGTTCTCCTTTATGGGCGCGCTCACGAAGCTGGTTGCGGCAAAGGCCGAAATCCCTATAAACACCGCGGGGCTTGCCTGTGGCCCAGCAGCGGTTGCGAACACGGATGCGTGCACTGTTGCGGGGGAGAGCCTGAATCTTGCGGTGGATCTCAAGACGATCCATCGGATCTTCGGCTGCATTAAACGCTGCCATCAGTGCTGCGCGCTTCGCCGCATAGCGCTCAACCATTTTCTTGCGCTTCACATCGCGAGCGATCATCGACTTCTTGGCCATGCAGCGGGGGGCAGCGAGCGATTGAATCGTCAACGATACACGGGCGCCCTCTCTGCCTCAGCGACCCATCAATTGCTGAACCACGGGCAGCTGACTGGTGTCACGCACGATCAGCACAAGGGTGAGACCCACCAGAAGAAGAAAACCAGATTGTGCAAAGGCCATTTGAATCCGTTCCGAAACAGGACGACCGCGAACGGATTGGATCGCAAGCATCATCATCTGCCAGCCATCGAGCAGTGGCAGCGGGAGCGAATTGAGCACCGCCAGATTGATCGAAATGAGTGCTGAGAAGAGCACCAACCCCGATCCCCCCTGCTGGCTGAGCTGAGCCCCCATTTCAACGATCTTCACCGGACCACTCACCTGGCCTGCCGTGGCTCTGAAGTTGATGAACAGACCGGCGTAGCCACGCACGGTTTGCTGCAGCAGTTGGCTGAACTGGGAGCCGGTGGTGAGAAGGAGTTCCCCGGGATGACGCACTGGGCGCATCGTTCCGCTGATGTTGGCTTGCAGTTGGGCCCCGATTTTCCCCATGCCCTGCTGATCGTCGGGGATCAGTTGAACGGTGGTCGTCTCGTCCCCCCGTTTTCGCTCCACACGGATGGATTGTTGCGGTGCTGCTTTCACATCCCGCACCATTGCCTCGACGCCGCGTTGACCTGCAGTGAGGGGTTTGGTGTTCAGACTGAGGATCTGGTCGCCGGCACGGAGGCCGGAGCGGGCGGCGGCTCCACCAGGTTGCACCTGAACCACCAGGACCCCCGGTTCCGGCGCGGCAGGAACACCGACAAAAGCTGCCTGACCCAACAGCACCACCAGAGCCAACGCCAGATTGGCCATCACCCCCGCTGCAACCACCAGGGCTTGCTGGGGGATCGGCCGGTTGCGCAGCAAATCCGGATCATCCGCTGGGATCGTGCTGTCTTCGTCGTCGTCAGGGAAGGCGACGAAGCCACCAAGGGGAAACAGCCGCAGGGCGTAGGTCACACCGCGACGTTGCCTCTTGATCAGTGCAGGACCGAAGCCGATCGAGAAGCCGCTGACGCGGATGCCCTGGAGCGTGGCTGCAAGGAAATGTCCTGCTTCATGCACCACGATCAGCAGAGCAAGGACCAGGAGGGCCGCCAATACGTTCATATCCCCGTCAGGATTCTGATCGGATCATTCTGGCTGGAGTCGCTCGCGGCCGACGTAAGGCACTAAGGCTTTGGGCAGCAGAACGCTGCCGTCTGCCTGTTGACCGGTCTCCAGCAGGGCCGCCATGGTTCTGCCGATGGCCAGACCGCTGCCGTTCAGGGTGTGGACCAGTTTCGTTGCCTTGCCTTCTTTGGTGCGGATGGAGGAACGTCGCGCCTGGAAATCGCCACAGACGCTGCAACTGGAGATTTCCCGGTAGGCACCCGCCCCAGGCAGCCAGACCTCGAGGTCGTAGGTCCGGCGCGCTGAGAAGCCAAGGTCGGCGGTGCACAGGTCTAAGACTCGATAGGGGAGCTCCAGGGCTTGCAGCACAGCTTCTGCATCAGCGGTGATCTGCTGGTGGGCTTCCTCGGAGTGATCCGGATGTACAAACCAGTACAGCTCCACCTTGTTGAACTGGTGCAGGCGAATCAGACCTCGGGTGTCGCGGCCATAGCTGCCGGCCTCACGGCGGAAACAGGGGCTGTAGGCGGCGTAGCGCAGCGGCAGTTGATCCGCCGGGATGATTTCATCCCGGTGTAGGGAGGTCACCGGCACCTCGGCGGTCGGTGTCAGCCAGAGGTCGTCATCCGCGCAACGGAAGCTCTCCTCAGCGAACTTGGGCAGCTGTCCCGATCCGGTGAGGCTGGCGCTGTTCACAAGCACCGGCGGCAGCACTTCCCGGTACCCCTTGCTCCCATGGAGGTCGAGCATGAAGTTGATCAGGCCACGCTCCAGGCGTGCTCCCTGGCCCAGCAAGGTGACGAACCGGCTCTGAGCGATGCGGACGGATCGTTCGGTATCGAGCAGCTGCAGGCGTTCAGCGATCTGCCAGTGCTCTTCCAGGTTGTCTTCAACCCTTGGGCTGCCCCAGCGGCGCACCTCAATGTTGTCCTCCTCACTGCGGCCGTCAGGGCAGGCTTCGGCCGGCAGGTTGGGGAAACCAAGCAGCTGTTGCTTGAGCTCACTCGACAGCTGCTTTTCCTCGTCCTCAAGAACAGCCACCTTCTGCTTGATGGCATTGCCCTTTTGGCGCAGTTCGGCGACGTCCTCGCCTTTGGGATCGGCACCTGCCTTGATCCGCTGGCCGACCTCTTTGCCGATCTGGTTGCCTTCCGCCTGAAGGCTGCTGCGTTGTTGCTCCAGATCACGCTGTTGCTGAGCGATCAGCTGCAGTTTGGTGAGATCAACCGCCTTGCCTCGTCGCCCCAGTTGCTGGGCGATCGTTTCGGGGTTGTCACGCACAAGGCGCTGATCGAGCACGGTTTCAGGGGGGTCAGCGCCGGCAGCCTATGGCAGGCCGTTTCAGAGCACCTGGCCAACCATCACCGCTGCGATGCCTGAAAACAGGGTGATGCCAAGGGCGGTAAGGGGGCTCTGACCCTGAGCAACGGCCATGGTGGTGATCACACCAGCGCCGAGGCAGGCCACACACAGCTGGGTGGCGATGTCGTTGTGGCGCTCCACGGGAGTCAGGCAATTGGTTGGACCGTAGGGAGAGCGCTGGCTGTCGCCTTGATCCAGCGCCACGTTCGTTACGCCGCGTCAGGCTTCGTTACCTGCAGCAACAGAAGCGGGGCGGGCGCGGCCGCCGGCCGCCCACTGTTTCAGCTTCTCCAGCTGTTCGCTGGCTGTGCGTGAGAGAGGGATCAGCTGGGAGGCGGCACCAATCAGATCCGGTTCCGTCAATTCACGGTTGTCGGCAAAGGCCAGGTGCATCGCCTCGATCACGGTTTGCTCCAGCTCGGCTCCAGAGAACCCATCACTACGGCTCACCACGGTCGCTAGGGGAAGCTTCAGCCCAGGTCGTCTCTGTTCCAGATGCAGCTGAAGGATGCTGTTGCGTTCAGCGCTGCTGGGCAGATCAAGCATAAAAATCTCATCGAAACGCCCCTTGCGCAGCAGCTCTGGTGGAAGTTTCTCGACGCCGTTGGCCGTGGCGACGACGAACACCGGTGACTGTTTCTCCGCCATCCAGGTGAGCACGTTGGCCAGAACCCGCTGGGTTGTGCCGCCATCGCTGCGGCCATCTCCCCCGAAGCCCTTGTCGATTTCATCGATCCAGAGCACGCAGGGCGCCATCGCTTCAGCGCGTTGGATCATTTCGCGGGTGCGTGCCTCGCTGGCCCCCACCAGACCTGCGAACAGACGCCCCACATCCAGACGAAGCAGGGGCATGGACCAACTGCAGGCGATCGCCTTGGCGGTGAGTGACTTCCCTGTTCCCTGGGGGCCAACAAGCAGCACCCCACGGGGGAGAGGCAGTCCGAAGCGCCGCGCATCTTCCGAGAATGCCCTGTGCCGTTGTTGCAGCCAGGTTTTGAGACCCTCGAGGCCACCAATGGCTTCCGTGCCCGCGTCGCTGCGGCAGAACTCCAGCACCTCACTGCGGGCAATGGTCTGGCGTTTTTCCTCGAGCACGTCTTGAAGATCGTCCGGCCCCAGCTGGCCGCGGCGGGCCAGGGAGCGGGCAGCGACCTGGCGAACCCGCATCTCACTGAGCCCACTGCAGGCCTGCGCCAGTTCATCCAACACATGAGCTGGGAGGGGACTGCCGCTGCTGGTGCTGATGCTGCTGATCAGTCGGCGCAGGTCGTCGTTGTCGGGAAGGGGGAGATCCAGAAGGGTGAGGCTTTCTTCGAGATCGCCTGGGGGTGTCCATTGCCCACAACACAGCACCAGAGTGTGTGGTGTTGTGCGTAGCGATCCTTCGAGATTGCGCAGCATCCGGGCGACGCCAGGGTCATCGCAAAAGCGATGAAAATCCTTGGCGAGCAGCAGGGTCGGACTGCCCGCATCCCGTTGCTGGAGCCACTGCAGCATGGCCATCGGTTGACGACTTCCCTGGCCATCGGCATTCACCGGCCCGCTGATGCCATCAATGAAATTCCAGCAGACCAGCTGGCGTGCAAGTCGCTGAGCGGCTTCTCCCAAAAGGCTTTCAACCCGTGCTTCCTCGTTGCTGCGGACCCAGATCAGTGGCGTGCGTGCACGGACCAGAAGGTCGATCTGGTGTCCCCAGGCTGCACTGCTCATTGCTGCTCCAGCCGCTGTTGGAGCTGTTGAAGGGCCTGCCAGCGCGGATCAACCTCCTTCGATGTGGAGTCTGAGGTCACGGGCGTTAGGTTTAAGCCAGGTGGTCCTGGACAGTGATCACCGCAGTGATTCACGACGGGCAGCATCAGATTGAGCTGCTCGAACGCCCATTGCTGGGGATCGAATTCGCCGCGTGGATCGAGAACATCCACCAGACCTTCCATCTCGGCGACCTCTCCAGAATGCTCTAGCTGGTCTGCCGTTGGTGGGGCTGCGCCCAGCCAGATCAATTCAGAGGGGGCGCAGCTGAGGTTTTGATTGAACTGGTTCAGACAGCGATCACAACAGAGGGTCACGATCGTGCTGAGTTTCCCCTGAACCGCCAAGACGTTGCCGCGGTGCTCTGCAGAGACATGGCCTCGTACTGGTGTGAGAGAGGGGAGCTGATCGAGCTCTCCCTCAACCTCCCAGACCTTCGGTGTGCCCAAGGCCCGGAGCTCCTGGAGGGGAACAGGCTCCAGTGCCTCGATCACTTGCCCTTCGGTTCAAACGGCAGCCGTGAACCGCCCGAAGTGGCCGAAACCGTCACCGTTTTCTGAGCCATCTGCTGGTCCAGGATTTTCTGAAGGTTGTCGGGCAGTGCCTCTTTGCTGAGGATGAAGGTCTGCAGTGCCTGGAACACGTTGGCGATCAGCATGTAGAGCAGAACGCCGGCCGGGAGTGGGAAGAACAAAAACATTCCCGTGATCATCACGGGGGTGATTTTGTTGGCTGTGGACTGCTGGGGGTTGGCAGGCATCCCCATGCCCGACAGCAGTTGGGAGATGAACAAGGTGATGCCGAAGCCGGCAACAAGAATGGCGATATCCCAATTGATTGCACCATCGGCATAGAAGCCGACCTGGCCCAGGGCTTTGATGAACAGGAAGCCGCTGCGGGCTGCCAGGCCTGGAATCTTCGCTTCAACGGTGGCATCGCCGGCGGCGATTGCCTTGATCGTGCCGTCATCGCTGACGCTCACGATGTCATCACCCTTGGTCACTTCCCACCTCGGGGCGAAGCGTCCAGAGTTTTCAACGCCGGTGAGAACGTCACTGAAGGCTCGACCATCCTTCGTGTGAAGGTTCACCATGGCACTGTCGCCAACGCCTATTTTTGTGCCCCGGGGCAGGCTGGCAATCACCGGAACGTGGTCGGTTTCGCTAATGAAGATCGAATGGCTGGCGCTGTTGAACGGCTTGGGTTCAACCGCAGCGATCTGGTCCGCCGGCATCACCTTCATGTTCAAGGTGTACGGAACGTCCGCGAACGGCGAACCCCGCAGCGTTGCAAACAAAGCGAACAGGATCGGCATCTGCACCAACAGCGGCAGACATCCCGCCAGGGGGCTGCCGAACTCCTTCATCACATTGCCCAGTTCCTCTTGCTGCTTCTGAGGGTTGTTGGCAAACCGGCTCTTGATTTCAGCCTGTCGTTTCTGAATCACGGGCTGAGCGATACGCATGCGCCGGGCGCTGCGAATCGATCCTGCGCTCAGGGGATAGAGCGCGATCCGAATGACGAGAGTGAGGGCGACGATGGCCAAGCCATAGCTGGGCACCAATCCGTAGAAGAAGTCCAGGATTGGAATCAGCAGGTTGTCGGAGATGTATCCGATCACGTTGAAGAAACGGGGGGGCGGGACGTTGTGAGGCCAGTGTGCATGAACAGCTGCACTCAGGCGGCGAAACCTTCAGTCGATTTCTGCTGGGCATTTGCAGCCCGGCTGCTGATTCGCTCGAGGATGTAGGCCTCCACCTCCCGGAAACGAGGCATCGAGCGCATTTCGAGCCTGGCGCCATCCTGGAGAACCAACACCATGTCTCCCCAGGCGCCAAAGCCTCTGGGAACGGTGCGGACCTCGGTGATCTGGGAATAAACCACTTGGGTTTTGTCTTTTCCCATCCAGCCGCCCGTCACCGAGATCCGGCGACTGGTGATGCGGAAGCGCAGCCACAGGGCACGCACAACGGCGCCGATGGTGAATGGAAGACCGATCAGCGTGAAGCCGAGCAGAATGTTGAAGATCAGGTCTCCGCGGGCTGGTCCACCGTCGTAGTGGACATCTTCCTGAATGCTGGTCATGGATCCAGTCCGGCGCTTCTCAGAAGACTGTCGCATTCTTCGAGCAACTGTGTGGGTTCGGCTTCCGCGGCTTCCGGACGAAGGCTGATCAAAAGCCAGCGCCCTGCCAGATCGCTACGTCGTTCGAAACGTCGACGCAGGTGCGTGTGCAGAAGTCGCCTGAGACGGTTTCGCTTGACGGCGCGCTTGCTCACCTTGCTGCTGATCACCAGAGCGCAGCGACAGGACTGATCCTGGATGCCCCGCAGCTCTCGACGAAGCAGATTGGAGTCTCCTGCGGCAACGCGCAGAACCATCAAGGTTCCGTGTTGGCGCTTTGAGGATCGGTGCAAGCGGTTGAAGCATCGATGCCCGCGCAATCGCATGGAGGCGGGAAGGACCATCAACCAATCCTGTTGAGTGGGGTCGAAGACGGGATGAACCCCCTGGATTCATCCCCAACGATCAGGCTGCGAGACGAGCGCGGCCGCGTTTGCGACGTGTACGGATCACGCGACGGCCGGTGTGGGAGCGCATGCGTACACGGAAACCCGAGACGCGCTTCCTCTTGCGGCTTGTTCCTCCGAGGGTGCGCTTAGTCATGGACGTCTCCTGGCTACCGGCCGATCTGAATCTGGGATTTTATCAGTCAGTCCACATCAATCAGCCAGCTGCCGCGGTAGCCGGACATCGGCACATCTCCGGGAGCCTGCACCAGGGCGTTGAACTGATACATGCGCTTCCCCTGGGGATTGAACAACTTGATGGAAAGCGAGTAGTCGCCGTCTGAAGGCAGCGGTGTGTCGGGGAAGACTTCAATCGCTGTCTGGTCTTCGTTGACCTGGATGACGGCTGGGATCTCTTCGAGGCACTTGCTCCGGCTCATCATGCCGCCAACGGTGGTACGGCACAGGCGCATGCGGTGGGGTTTCAGCTTGGAGTCGAAGTAGTCCGGCACGGTGATGGTGAGTTTGAGGATCGCTGTCTTGCGGTCTTTTTCACGCAAGGTCAGAAACCATTCAGAGCGGTCGCTCTCGATGTTGGAGGTCTGGTAGTAGTACAGCTTGCGGTAGTCGCGGTCCGTGTCCCAGCGGAATTCCATCAGGCCAGGAGTGCCCTGTGCGTTCGCGGTCTGCTCTGAAATGCCGGTCAGTGTTGAGCCAATCAGCAGGGCCGCTGCAGTGCCGGCTCCAGCGAGCAAACGTCTTGTAGTGGAACGGGCCATAGGAAACGTCTCGTTAAATGGGATTCTCCTGAGTCCAATCGCTGGGCGGTGAATTCAGGGGCCGGAGGGTGATCTGTCAGTTGTGACCAGATCTATCTGGTCGTAGCCGCTGTGCGTCGCCTTGATAGGGGTGCATGGGCGTCTGGTCCTGAGGAATCCAGGCGTGGGCCAGAACACGGATGCAGCGAGGGAGATCTCCTTGGACGGCCATTTGTTGGCAGTCGAGCAAGGCCACCGTGTCCCAGCCGGGGCGTCGCCGGGCGATGGCGGCTGGGAAGCAGGCGTCCAGGTCGGCTGTAACCGAGAAGGTCACTGAAACCAACTGGTCTGGGGTTAGCCCATTGCGATCCACCAGGGCGTCCATCAACGCGCTCACAGCGGCTTTGATGGCGTCCGTGCTGTTCTCCGTGCAGGTGGTGGCCCCACGCAGGCCTCTCAGAACGAGGGGAGAGCTGGTCATGGGCGGTAAAGCCAGAGCACCTGACCGCTTCCCATCAACTCGAGCGACAGGCGCTGCTGAAGTTGATGCAAGAGCTGGGATCCCGGCAGCAGACCGCTGAGTTTTCGGCGTTGTTTGCCCAGGGTGACGGGACGGATGTCGTCCTCGTCGAGCTCTGCCAGCTTCGCCGCGAGGCGCCGGGCATGGTCTTCGTCCCCGAGTTCATCAACCAATCCCAGGGCCTGCGCCTGTTCACCGCTGAACACCCGTCCATCGGCGAAACGCTTCACCGTCTCCACCTCAAGGTTTCGCCCCTTCGCCACAACGCCCACAAATTGGCCATAACTGCTGTCGATGAGTTCCTGAAGCAGAGCGCGTTCCGCATCGCTGAGCGGGCGATCAGGGGAAAGGATGTCCTTGAACGGACCACTCTTCACTGTGTCGAAGCGAATTCCAATCCGTTCGAACACCTTGGAGAGGTCGTTGCCCCGCAGGATCACACCGATTGAACCGGTGATCGTGCCTGGATTGGCAACGATCTTCTCCGCTGCGACGCCGATGTAGACACCACCGGAGGCGGAGATGTTGCCAAAGCTGGCCACCACGCGACAGCCCTGTTCTCTGAGCCGCAGGAGGGCCGCATGAATTTCCTGGCTGTCTCCAACCGTGCCGCCTGGGCTGTCAATTCGCAGCAGCAAGGCTGGAAATTCCCTCTGCTTCACCTCCCGCAGAGCTTTCAACACCCGCTGCCGGGTGGCACCCGTAATGGGGCCGTCAACAACGATGCGAGCCATTCGTCGTCGGGATTTGCGCCGCCAGGGCCAGAACATGTTGCGCATCTGCATCACTCCAGATCTTAAAAAGAGCACCCAAGCGCCCATTCATGCCGTCACTGCGACTCTGGTTTCTGATGGTGCTGCCCTTCGCGCTCTGGGGAACCGCCATGACTGCCATGGCTCCTTTGCTCGATAGCGCTGGCCCATGGCTTGTCGCTGGCTTGCGACTGGTCCCAGCAGGTTTGGCCCTTCTGCTCTGGGGGCAGTGCACCGGTCGTGGCCTGACGATCGATTCGCGCGACCTGGTTTGGTTCGTCCTGTTCACCTTGGTGGATGCCACCTTGTTTCAAGGGCTTTTGGCGCGGGGGTTGGAGGGGACTGGTGCGGGTCTCGGTTCTGTCTTGATTGATTGCCAGCCTCTGCTGGTGGCCTTGATGGCTCGCGTTCTGTTCACGGAGTCGATCAATCCCATCGGCTGGATGGGGCTGGCCATTGGTCTGGCAGGCATCGTCTGCATCGGTTTGCCCGCTGAGCTGCTGGGTCACTGGTGGCTGCTGGCTGACCCGCCATTGGTGCAGCAGCTGTTTCAGCCCGGCGAGGGCTGGATGTTGCTGGCGGCCGTCGCCATGGCCGCTGGAACGGTGTTGATTCGCTTTGCCTCACGCCACAGCGATCCGGTCACCGTGACGGCATGGCACATGTTGCTGGGGGGACTTCCTCTGCTTTTGGTCCATGCCCTGCAGCGAACTGATGCTGGTCTGGCCTGGACGGCAACAGACTGGACGCGTATGGGCTACGCGAGCCTTCTCGGAAGCGCTTTGGCCTATGGGCTGTTCTTCTGGTTCGCCAATCAACGCGATCTCACCAGTTTCAGCAGCCTGGGATTCCTGACACCGGTTTTCGCGCTGGCCACCGGAGGTTGGTTGCTGGGCGAGCGCCTTGATCTGCTCCAGTGGATTGGTGTTGTGATGGTGCTGGTGTCGGTGATCTTCGTGAGTCAAAGGCGAAGAATCTGGGAGCCGCTGTCGATCACGGACGCCTCTTCATGACGGCTGCTCCGCTCCATCTCGTCGTTGTCAACACGCCAATCGGGGCCCTCGGCAGTGGCGAGGGAGGTGGTGTGGAGCTCACCCTGCGATCGCTGGTTCAGGGGCTAGTACGGCGTGGTCACAGGCTTACCGTTGTGGCCGCCAAAGGCTCAACACTTCCCGACGATTGCAGCGGTGTTGAGTTGCTGGAGGTGGAGGGTGTGAATCAGCCGAGCTGGCAGCACGTCGCAGAGCTTGCACCGGTCGAGATTCCCCGCAATGGTCTTTTGCCTGCTCTTTGGGAGACCGCCCTCGATGCAGGTCAATCAGCCGATGCCGTGATCAACGGTGGCTACGACTGGCTGCCGATCTGGCTGACGCAACGGGTCAGCGCCAAGCTCTTTCATCTCATCAGCATGGGGGATGTGGCTGCGGTGATGCGCGATGTGATCGAAGCTGTCGCCGCCTGGGACCCGCACCGCCTCGCTTTCCATACGCAACGCCAGGCCGCTGATTTTCAGCTGCCAGCTCCCGCCAATGTTGTGGGCAACGGATTTGACTTGGCCAACTACACCTTTCAGACGCAGACGAATGGCCCCCTGGGCTGGGCGGGGCGCATCGCTCCGGAAAAGGGGCTGGAGGATGCGGCTGCTGCGGCCGCTGCCCTAGGAGAACAGCTTCTTGTTTGGGGGTTGCGAGAGGATGAGGTCTACGCCCGGCAGGTGCAAGCGAGTGTTCCTGAAGGCACGATCGATTGGCGCGGTTTTCGATCGACCACAGAGCTTCAGCAGGAGTTGGGGCGCTGCCGCGCTCTGGTCAACACACCGAAATGGAATGAGGCCTACGGCAATGTTGTGGTGGAGGCCCTGGCCTGTGGTGTTCCGGTTGTCGCCTATGACCGCGGCGGACCGGGGGAACTGATCTGTTCAGGCCGCACGGGCTGGCTGGTTCCTCCCGACGATGTTGACGCTCTTACGGAGGCCTTGCGACATGTCGGCAGCATTGAGCGCTCCGCCTGCCGCAGCTGGGCTGAGGCCCATGCCTCCTGCGAGGTCTTTAGCCAGCGTGTTGAAGCCTGGATTCGAACAGGACTGATGGCGGATGTCAGCATCACCCCCAGGCGCTGAGAGTTCCTTGTCGGTCAATGTTTCAGGACGACAGCGACACCAGGTTCTGGCGTTTGTTCTGGCCCTGGGACTCGTGATCACGCTCTGGGGGCTGGGATCCACCGGCGTCGTGGATGAAACACCGCCATTGTTCGCCGCAGCGGGGCGGGCCATGGCCGACACCGGCGACTGGCTGACGCCTCGGGTCAACGGCTTGCCTCGTTTCGATAAACCGCCCCTGGTGTACTGGCTGATGGGGTTCGGTTACGCCCTCCCCGGACGTGAAGTTTGGGATCCTCTCGGAAGTTGGGCGGCACGACTTCCTTCCGCCTTGGCCACGGTCGGGCTGATGCTTGGCATCGCCGATACCTTGCTGCGCTGGCCGTTCCCCGGTGATGCGCGTCCCCGCTGTACAGCTCTGATTGCATCGCTGGCATTTGCCTTCTCGCCCCTGGTGCTCGTCTGGAGCCGCACCGCGGTGAGTGATGCCCTGCTATGTGGCCTGCTGGGTCTCAGCCTGTTGCTGCAGTGGCGTCGTTTTGCCGCCCCTCAAGAGGTGGCGTGGTGGCCGGCTTGGGTGATCCTCGGTTTCGCGGTTCTGGCCAAGGGGCCGGTCGCTGTTGTGCTTTCAGGACTCGCTCTGCTGATGTTCGCAGCGTTGCGACGGGATCTCGTTCAACCCTGGCAGAGGCTGCGACCGTTGCCTGGGTTGCTGCTGACGGCCCTGATCAGTCTTCCCTGGTACGTCCTAGAGCTGCTGGTGGAAGGACAGCCTTTCTGGGACAGCTTTTTCGGCTACCACAATCTTCAACGGTTCACGTCCGTGGTGAATGATCACCTCCAGCCTTGGTGGTTTTTCGGCCCGGTAATGCTCGTGGCTGCGCTGCCCTTCACGCCATACCTGTTGTTGGGGCTGGCGCGGGTGCCTCGATCGCGGATTGCACCGGAGGATTCATTGCAGCAATTCGCTGCCTGTTGGCTGTTGGCGGTTCTGCTGCTGTTCACCACAGCAGCCACAAAATTGCCGAGTTATTGGTTGCCCGCCACCCCTGCGGCGGCCCTCCTGGTGGCCCAGGCCACGCTGGGCTCATCGCGTTGGCAACGGCTGGCCTGGGGCACCAGCCTGGCTCTGATCGCCGTCCTGGCTGGTGGCTTTTGGCTGGGATCGCTCTGGGTTCCGCTGATCGACGATCCAGAGATGCCGACGTTGTCGGCGGATCTGTTGGCCAGTGGTCTTTTGGGGCATGCCGCCATCTGGTTCAGTGCAGCAGCAACTCTTGGGACGTTGCTGCTGCTGCAGCGACGCTCCGCTGGTCAGGCGTTGCTGGCCATGCAGGCCTGCCTGCTGGGCTTTCACCTCACGGCTCTGGTGCCGATTGCCGAACTTGCAGACCGTCTGCGTCAGCGTCCGGTCCGCGACGCTGCAGCATTAATGCTGTCGCAACAGCGCAGCGGAGAACCAATGGCCATGGTTGGCGCCATGAAGCCTTCGCTGCACTTCTACACAAGACAGGTGATCTTGTATGAGGGGCAATCCGATGGCGCCCTGGTCAACATTGCGGATCGCCTGGCCCATGAACAGCGGCGGGGATGGCGGGGATACCCCCTCGGCAGCCCGGGTGCATCCAGCACCGTGCTGGTGCTGATCGATCGCGGGACGGCACAACGTGATCACTGGAGCGACCTGCAACCTGAGCGGCTGGGACGCATTGGGATTTACGACGTGTGGCGTCTGGACCGCAGTCGCCTTGAGCAACGGGCAAGAACCCTGCAGGACGAAGGTGTTGAGGCCGACTGGCGAGAGCCGCGTCCTGAGCGTTTCTGAGCAGTAGAGCTCTATGACTCAGACAACGTCTGACGGTGGCAGAACCCGCAGTGCCCCCAGAGCTTCATTTCGCCGTTGGGTGCCGGTCTACCGCAGTCAGGGCAGGCCCCCATGCCATGGACATCCGTGCGACTTGGATGTTGGGCCCAAATGCTGGCTTCGCTCTCCAGAACTGGGGCTTTATTGGAATGGTGTTGCTGGATGCGCAGATCACGCACCGCATGGCCGGCTTGATGCAGGGCGCTGATCAGTTGGGGGCGGTTGTAGAGGAGAGCCTGGCGCCATTGGGGATGGCTGGCTCCCACAGTCAGCACTCCACGTTGCAGCGATAAGGGGCGGCAGTGAGGAGCCAGTTGGGCGCCTGCCACCCGGGGCCAGTCCTGCCACAGCGCGGCCAGATGATCGTCTTTGCGCCACTCCCTCTGAAGCGCGCCCAGACAGGTTTTCAAAGGTTCTGCAGGCGGCGGGGGCGCTGATTGGAGCAGTTCCAGGCCCGGGAGACGCCGCCGTTGGGAATCAGGTGCAACCGCCATCAATTAATCCTAGGCAGAACCGTTGCGAGAACCTCGCTAATCTCAGCGCGTCTGAGGCCAAGTAATGGGTTTCTTTGATCGGCTGAGCAGGCTGGTTCGCGCCAATGCCAACGCTGCTGTCAGCGGTATGGAGGACCCGGCCAAGATCCTCGACCAGTCCGTCTCCGACATGCAGGCGGATCTGGTCAAGTTGCGTCAGGCCGTTGCTCTCGCGATTGCAAGTCAAAAGCGTTTGACCAACCAGGCTGAACAGGCCGCTGCCCAATCGAAGACCTGGTACGAGCGTGCTGAGCTGGCTCTTAAAAAGGGTGAGGAATCCCTCGCTCGTGAAGCACTCACCCGTCGTAAGACCTTCCAGGAGACGGCGACGTCACTGACATCCCAGGTGCAGGCCCAAGACGGGCAGGTGGAATCCCTCAAGAAAAGTCTGGTCGCCCTCGAAGGAAAAATCGCCGAGGCCAAGACCAAAAAAGACATGCTCAAGGCCCGAGCGCAGGCCGCCAAGGCTCAGCAGCAGCTGCAGAGCGCCGTCGGCAACATCGGCACCGATTCAGCCATGGCTGCCTTCGAGCGGATGGAGGAAAAGGTGGAGGCCATGGAGGCCACCGGTCAGGCCGCGGCTGAGCTGGCTGGATCTGATCTTGAGAGCCAGTTCGCAGCCCTGGAAAGCGGTGGTGGCGTTGATGAGGATCTCGAAGCGTTGCGCGCTCAGCTGAAGGGAGGCCCTGAAGCGGTCGCTCTGCCGGCGGCCGATGCGGCCGAGGCTGTGAAGCCAGTGCAGGTGGAGGAAGTGGATGCCGAGCTCGAAGATTTGAAGCGATCCATCGACAAGCTCTGACCATCCGGGGAAAGTCATCCGGTTTTCCATAGGATCGGTTCAGTCATTTGAGTGCCTTGGCTGGAGCTGTTGCCGATTTCACCGACGCTGGTTTTGAAAGTGAAGTGCTGAAGGCTTCCGGCACTGTCCTTGTGGACTATTGGGCTGCCTGGTGTGGTCCCTGTCGACTGATCGCCCCTCTTATGGATTGGGTCGCTGATGCCTATGGCGATCGCCTGAGCGTTGGCAAGATCGAAGTTGATGCCAATCCGAAGACCCGTGACGCCTATCAGGTGCAAGGGATTCCCACGCTGATCCTCTACCGCGACGGTGAGGTGGTGGCGCGGCATGAAGGTGCCATTGCCAAAGCGCAGCTGCAGTCCTTCCTGGATGCCAACCTCTAAGCGGCTCGCGTCGCTGGGCAGCGCCGTTTTCGCCCGCGTTGATGCTGCCAAGCATGCTTACCGGGTCCAGGCGTCGTCATCTGCGCGTCCAGATCTGGTGGATCTCTCCATCGGATCGTCCGATCTACGGCCACCCACGGCCCTGCTCGAAACGATGGCCTCAGCGGTCATGGACCCCAGCAGCGGTTCCTATTGCCTTCAGACCGGTCTGAGGCCTCTGCATGTCGCCGTCGCGGACTGGTGTCGCCATCGCTTCGATGTTGCTGTGGATCCCGAGCAGGAGGTTCAGTTCCTGGTGGGATCCCAGGAAGGAACCGCCCATCTACCGCTGGCGGTGCTCGATGCAGGTGACGCTGCCCTGCATCTGGACCCCTGTTATCCGTCCCACACCGGTGGGCTGCATCTTGCGGCAGCAAGAACCAAGGCCTTGCCGCTTTCCCCGGAACAGGACTGGCGACCGGATCTGACGGGACTTACCTCCTCGCTCTGGGATCAGCTCAAGTTGTTCGTGCTGGGCTATCCCCACAACCCTTCAGCCAGGGTCGGGGATCAGGAAGACCTCAACCAAATCATGGCCACCGGTGCCCGGCACGATGTGGTGATTGCTCACGACAATCCCTATGTCGATCTTGCCCTGGATGGGCAGCCTCCCTGCCTGTTGCAGGCTCCGAACTGGAGGACGTCCGGCATTGAATTTTTCTCCCTGTCAAAGGGCTGGTGCCTAGGAGGGTTCAGGCTGGGTTTTGCGGTTGGTGCAGCGCCAGTGATTGCCGCATTGCGTCGCACCAAGGCTGTCATCGATTTCAATCAGAGCCTGGCTCTGCAGCAGGGTGCGATCCAGGCGTTGCAAGCCTTCCCTGATTGGCCGCAGCAGTTGCATCCGATCTATCGCGAGCGCAGGGATCGTGTGGTGGAGACCCTCACGGCACGTGGATGGTCGGTTCCCTGTCCAGAGATGGCGATGTACCTGTGGTTCCCCTTGCCTGCTGCGGCCCGTCGTCAGGGCTGGAGTGATGAGGATGCCGCCAGGGAACTGCTCCAGCGCAGCGGTGTCGCGCTGACCCCAGGGTCGGGTTTCGGTGCCGGCGGCCGCCAGTGGCTGCGTATGGCGCTGGTACGGCCCGTCAACGAACTGGTGGAGGCCGCATCGCGTCTTGCGGATGCAATGGATGGCTGATCGATGGATGACCAAGCATCGACGCCCTCAACGGGGTGGTGGTCGTTTGATGGCGATCTACCGCCGCATCGCAGGTGCATCAGCGCGCCCATGGACCATTCGTCGGGTGCCTGTGTGCAGCAGTACAGAGGACTTGCTGGCGGTTTGGTTGCGGGATCAGCCCTCGTTGACGGGGCCGCGCGCTGTAATCGCCACCCACCAGCGCAGGGGAGTTGGCCAGTTGGGTCGAACCTGGCTTTCCCCTGAAGGTGGTGTCTGGATCAGTGCCGCTTTGCCCTGGAGGAGTCATGCATCTGGTCAAGCCGGTCTCCTTGGCTTGGCGCTGGCACTGTCAGTGACGCAACGGCTTGAGCGGCGGGGCCTTTCGATTCAGATCAAATGGCCCAATGACCTGTTGGTTCAGGGCCGCAAATTGGCCGGTCTTCTCCCGGGGGTGGTGCAGCGTGGTTCCCAGCTGCGTTTGCTGCGCATCGGACTGGGCCTGAATGTGCGGAATCCTGTTCCTGGCGAGGGCATTGCCCTGCGGAGGCTTGAAGGGCAGCAGGCTGCGGATCCGATCCGTTGGACAGCGGAGGTCCTGCTTGCCTTGGATCACTGCCACGGCCTTGGAGGCGATGGTGCCTGGTGCATCGATGGAGTTCAGGCCCGTCTCTGGTCGGATCAGCTCCTTCATCCTCAGGATGGTCAGATCTGGCAAATCACTGGTCTTGAAAACGATGGTGCTCTTCGGTTGCGTCAGGGTTCAAGGACCGAAAGCTGGCGACGCTGGCCCTGAGTTGCGCCGCCGTCCATAGGATTTGTCCTAGACGATGTCTCATCCAGTGCTGAGCTGGTTAGCGGCGATCTGGATGCTGATCCCACCAGCGGCTGCTCAGGGTTTTGACCAGTCTCTTGATGCTCTGGAGCGCCAACGGGTGATCACTCCCCAGGAGCGCAAGATGCTCCAGCGTGGTGGTGCTCCAGCGGTTCCCATGGGCCGCAGTCGTTTCGAAGACGCCTGTCGCAGTGGGGCTCTGTCGCGTCGTGAGTGTGCCTCCGGTGTGGCTAGGCGTTCGCCTGGGGCACCGTCCTCTGCCCGTGTTCGCTTGATCCCCTCCAAGCAGCCGCTGCGTATTCCCGTGTCAGCGCTTCTCGCCCGCGATGGCGGCAGATTCCGGTTGGAATCCGTCTTTGCGGTCACGCCGCGTCCTCTGCCAAGCCCTGGAAACGGCGATAGCCGACTGCTCTTCCCTGTTGCTGGAGACGCCTTCAAGAGCAGTGGGTTTGGCTGGCGTCTGCATCCGATCCTGGGGAGTTGGCTGATGCATGCCGGTCGGGATTTCGCGGCACCTGAGGGGACTCCCGTCGTGGCGGCTCTCTCCGGCCAGGTTGTAACCAGTGGTCTTGCGGGGGGCTATGGCGTCGCCATCGAACTGGAACATGCCGATCCATTGCGTCGCACGCTCTATGGCCACCTCTCGGAGATCTACGTACGACCCGGTCAGCAGGTGCGCCAGGGAGAGGTGATTGGACGCGTTGGCAGCACGGGCCTAAGCACGGGTCCGCATCTGCATTTCGAGTTGCGCACACCATCGCGGGCTGGTTGGCAGGCCGTTGATCCAGGGGATTTGGATTTGTCCTCTGTGATGAGTCTCGAAAATGATCCTGTCTCGGTGCTGCTTGGCCAGGTGTTGCGAAGCCTTGAACGGCAGCAGCCCTAAGGGCACCTGAGCGAAACAAAGTTCTCAGCTCGATTGTTCCCTGAGGATGAATCCAACGCCGCGGACGGTATGGATCAGGGCTGGAGCATCGTCCAGTTCGACTTTTTGACGCAGATAGCGGATGTAGACATCGAGGAGGTTGTCGTCTCCATAAAAGTTTTCTCCCCAGACCCCATGCATGATCTCCTGACGTTCCAGCACCCTGCCGGCACCTCGCATCAGGAAATTGAGCAGGTCGTATTCCTTCACGGACAGTTTGATGGCTCGATCTCCACGTTTCACATCCCGGGTCCGGGTGTTCATGGAGAGGTCGGCGACCTGGAGAACTTCGTTGACGTCGGATCCATTGGCAGGCCCTGAGAACGTTTCAGCGCGGCGGTGCATGGCACGCAGCCGTGCCATCAATTCGTCGATGGAAAAGGGTTTGACGAGGTAATCATCAACCCCGGCATCCAGAGCTTTGACCCGATCGGTGATTTCGTCGTGCCCCGTGAGCATCAGGATTGGGATGGTGATTCCCCCGGCTCGGATGCGCTGACAGATGTCGATGCCGCTGAAGTCCGGCAAGTTCCAATCAAGGATGATCAGGTCGGGAGCAGGTTCGGAGCGGCTGCGGATCAGGCCGCTCGCTCCATCAGAAGCGACATCAACGTCGTATCCCTCAACATCAAGCTCCAGACGAAGCAGATCGGTCAGTTTGTGTTCGTCGTCAACAAGAAGGACACGGAGACGGGGCTGGGATTCCAGTGACATCCGGCCTCAAAACCTCACTCCACTCTAGGCACAGAAAGTAATTTCAAAGATTTTGTCCCTACATTGAAATTGGCTGCTTTTCGCTATGTCGTCACCAGGAGCCTGGACAGAGGATCGAATCCGAGCACTCCGAGAGCAGGAAGACCTCCCGTTTGTTCGTGCTGATGCTTCGGGAATCGTGCAGGAAATCAACGAACCTTTTAAGGCCGTTTACGGCTGGACCGAAGCAGCTCTACTCGGTCAATCCCTCGGTCTGATCCTGCCTCCAAGCTTTCGCGATTCCCATCACGCCGGGTTTGCTCGTTTCAAATTGACGGAGGTGTCGAAGGTGCTGAATCACCCGTTGAAACTGGCAACGTTTTGCTCGGATGGCCATGCCATTGAGAGTGAGCATTTCATCGTTGCTGAGAAACACGATGACGGCAGCTGGTCGTTTGCAGCAACGCTGCGACCCTTGATGGAATCGAGCTGAGATGAGCCGTCTGGCATGAACAGCTCAGCTTCTTCTTCGTCATCCTCCAGTGACAGCGAACTGATCGCGCAACTGCGGCAGTCCCTTGGAATGCTGCAGGTCGCTTTCGATGCGGCCAGCGAAGCCATGGTGATCGTCGATGTGGATCGCAGGATCCACTGGGCCAATCAAGCCTCTGCTGAACTGTTCGTGGGAGGGGTTCCGATTCAGGTGGTGAATCAAACCCTGGCTGATGTTCTGAAGCTCAGGCCCTTGGATGCTCACGCCAAAACAGCTCTTCAGCTGTTGGATCCTCAGATGCCTTTGCCGCGAACCTCTGGAGAGAGTCGTTGTCATGTGCTGTCTCGGGATGGAGATGGATCACAGGTGCAGTTGTTGCGTTGGCGGCCGGTCGAGTTGATTCAGTCGTCGTTCCTGTTGCTGTCGTTGCGCGACCTCAGCCCTGAAGAACGGGCTCTGGTTCAGCAGCAGCGCTTCATGACTGATCTGACCCATGAGCTGCGCACGCCCCTGGCGATCGTGAGCGGAAATCTGCAACGGATGGCTCGGTTGAAGAACCTTCCCAACCCAGTGAGCTCCAGCCTCACGATGGCCCGAGAGGAAATGGCCCGGATTCAGAAGTTGCTCGGTCATCTCTCGCTGCTCACGCGCCTGGAGGTGGATCCGGATCTGGTCTGCTGTGGCGACCACCCCTTGGGGCCTCTGCTCCAGCGCTGGTATGACGCCTCCCTGGAGTTGGCTCCGAATCTCACGCTGCAGGGTTTGGAATGCGGGGATGACGTGGTGGTCCAAACCGATCCAAGGGCCTTGATGCTGGCGTTGGATCAGTTGCTCGACAATGCTCGCCAGCACGGCGATCGATCCATGCCGATTGAGCTCAGCCTTGCTGGGGGCGATGGGCTGGACCACTGCATCCTGGAGTTCACCAGTCAGAGCCTTGATGCCCCTGTGGCTTCCAAGGATCTGGAACGGTGGTCGTCACCTTTTTTCCGGGGCAAGCCTGACCGGGATGGCGACAAGGTGGAGGGTCCTGGATTGGGGCTCGCCTTGGCGCGCGAACTGGTCAGTGGGTGTGGAGGAATGCTGACCCTCCACCAGCAGCCCACATCGCAAGGAACATCCACGATCGTGCGGTTGCTTCTCCGGCTCAGGGCATCGAAGGCATCCGGAGCAGTTGCGGCAGTTGTTCGAACAGATCCGGCTTAAGCACGTAGGCCTCTGCTCCGTTGGAGAGAGCCTCGCGTCGCTTGTCGTCATCATTGAGAGCCGTCACGATCACCACCCTCTGGGCTGGTCCTGAGGCTGCCTTCAGCTGCAGCTGTTTCAGACAGGTCAAGCCGTCCATGCCCGGCAGCATGAGGTCCAACAGCACCAGATCAAAGTTATCGGAGCCTGCTGCGTTGAGGAAATCTTCTGCGGAACCGAAGCTGGTGCAGTCGTGCCCCTCATCGGTGATTTCAGCGCAGATCAGCTGCTGAATGCGTGGGTCATCTTCAACGAGTGCAACACGAAGAGCCTTAGGGGTCTCCTCCATTACCACTGCAGCATTGCACTCATTGTGGTCATCACCTGAGCACCCGACCATCCTGGAACTGCGCAATCCGCTGCGCTCGGGCCGCAACGTCGTCTTCATGGGTGACCATCACCAGGGTGATGCCCTGCTGGTGAAGTTCATCAAATAGCTCAAGCACCTCGGCGGTGGTGCTGGAATCAAGGGCCCCAGTGGGTTCGTCCGCCAGCAGAAGGCTGGGGCGATTGATGATGGCCCTGGCGATGGCCACCCGTTGTTGCTGCCCTCCAGACAGCTGGTTGGGCTTGTTCTCAAGACGCTGCGCCAGGCCAACGCGGCTCAGGGCCGCTTGGGCGCGCTCAATGCGTTCGTCCTTCGGAACTCCCGCGTAGATCATCGGCAGCATCACATTCTCCATGGCGCTGGCATGACCAAGGAGATGGAACTGCTGGAAGACAAATCCGAGCGAGCGGTTACGGACGTCCGCGAGGGCATCGTCGTCCAACTGTTCCACGGCCACTCCATTCAGCCGGTAAGTCCCACGAGTGGGCCGGTCGAGACAGCCAAGAATATTCATCGCCGTGCTTTTGCCGGATCCACTGGCTCCCATAACCGCCAGGTAATCCCCCTCGCGGACGGTGAGATTCAGTTGATCAAGTGCTTTGACCTCGAGATCACCGGATCCATAGATCTTGCTGATTTCATTGAGTTCAGCGACTGCCGCTTGTGATCCCTTAGCCAAGGCCTTTCAAGCTGGACAGAGCGATGGCTTGCTGCAGCAGTGGTGTGCCTGAAACTGCTGTGTTGGCCCACTGGAAGAGGGGGTTGGAGAGGATCCCTCCAACAGCGGTGATCGCTACACACCCAATCAGAGCAACACGCAGAGGCTGCATGCCCATCAAGGACCAGTTGACCTCTGGGTAGGCCTTAACGACATCGGAAGCTTCTTGGGGCTCCTTCACCACCATCATCTTGATGACGGAGATGTAGTAGTAAATCGAGACCACAGAAGTGACCAGGCCGACCACCACCAACAGGTATTGGTGGTTCGCCCAACCGGCAAAGAACAGATAGATCTTTCCGAAGAAACCAAGCATCGGTGGGATTCCACCCAGGGAGAGCAGACAGAGGCTCAGGCCAAGAGTGATGAGGGGATCTTTTTGGTAAAGGCCTGCGTAATCCGAAATCCGATCACTGCCCGTACGGATGGAGAAGAGAATGATGCAGGCAAAGGCCCCGAGGTTCATAAACAGATACGCCGCCATATACAGAACCATCGCGGCGAAACCGTCTTCGGTGCCGCAGACCATGCCGATCATCACGAAGCCGGCCTGGCCGATGGAGCTGTAGGCCAGCATTCGCTTCATTGAGGTCTGTGCCAGAGCCACCACGTTTCCGAGGGTCATGCTCAGAACGGCCAGCACTGTGAACAACAGCTTCCACTGGCCATCGAAGGCACCAAAACAGCCAACGAGGATGCGGAGAGCCAAAGCAAAACCCGCAGCTTTGGAGCCTACGGACAGGAAAGCCACCACAGGGGTTGGAGAGCCCTCGTAGACGTCTGGAGTCCACTGGTGGAAGGGAACTGCAGCGATCTTGAAGGCAACTGTGGCCAGCACAAATACCAATGCCAAGGCGGCGAGAGGAGTGGTGCTGGTCTGCAGGGCGAGTCCGATGGTGTCGAGGCTTGTGCTGCCGCTTAGGCCGTACAGCAACGAGGAGCCATAGAGAAAAACAGCCGCAGCTGCCGAACCCACCAGTAAATATTTGAGCGCTGCTTCGGAGCTGCGGGCATCCCGCTTCATGTAGCCCGACAGCAGGTAGCTGGCCACGGAGAGCGTCTCCAGTGAAATGAACACACTCACCAGATCTGTTGCGCCGCAAAGCAGCATCGCCCCGAGTGTGGCTGCGAGAAGGATGGCTGCGTATTCGCCAACAGGCGTACCGCTCTTCTCGGCATAGCGCCAGCTGATCAGCAGCGACAGCAGGGTGGACAGGGCGATGACAGCCCTGAAGGCCACCGCAAGGTTGTCGGCGAGAAAGGCCCCGAGGAACGAGGGCTCTAGGGGAGCATTCCACTGCAAGGCCAGCAGGACAAGGGAGCTGCCCAGGCCGAGATAGCAAATCGGGGGTACCCAACGTGTGGCGACCTTTTCACCGGCCAGGTCCACCAAGAGGGTGGCAATCATCGCCAGCAGCACTGCGCCTTCAGGCAGTACTGCGGAGGCATTGAGAGAGAGATTCAGCAGCTCACCAGGGGCGGCCATGGCCTGGGTGGCGAGAAGGAATGCACCCATGTCGGGCATGGCAGCCTGGAACCGTTGCGCTGCGGCGACTGTAGCGGCGCTTGACGCGCAGACGGACATGCAGAGAGATGCTTGGTGCGATAAAGAAGGGGAACGGTTCACTTGCCGCTAGTGGCGCACACCCTCGTCATCGTTGAAAGCCCCACGAAGGCCAAGACCATCCGTGGCTTCCTTCCCAAGGGATTCAAAGTTGAAGCCTCTATGGGGCATGTCCGCGACCTTCCCAACAACGCCAGCGAGATTCCGGCATCTGCCAAAGGGCAGAAGTGGGCCAACCTTGGCGTGAACACGGAAGCGGATTTTGATCCGCTGTATGTGGTCCCGAAGGACAAGAAAAAAGTGGTTCGGGAGTTGAAAGACGCCCTCAAGGGTGCTGATCAGTTGCTGCTGGCAACGGACGAAGACCGGGAAGGAGAGAGCATTAGCTGGCACCTGCTGCAGCTTTTGGCTCCAAAGGTGCCTGTGAAGCGGATGGTGTTCCACGAAATCACCAAGGAAGCCATCGGCAAAGCGCTGGATCAGACCCGCGATCTCGATATGGAGCTGGTCCACGCCCAGGAGACCAGGCGCATCCTCGATCGCCTTGTGGGTTACACCCTTTCTCCTCTCCTCTGGAAAAAGGTGGCCTGGGGGCTCTCCGCGGGACGTGTGCAGTCCGTTGCGGTTCGGCTTCTGGTGCAACGGGAGCGGGCCCGCAGGGCCTTCCGCAGCGGAAGTTACTGGGACCTCAAGGCCAAGCTCGAGCAGTCGGGCAGTGCCTTTGAGGCCAAGCTCACTCACGTGGGTGGACAGCGCATTGCCACCGGCAATGATTTTGATGAAAGCACCGGTGGGCTGAAGGCGGGCAGTGCCGTTCGGCTGCTCAGTGAGAGCGAGGCCAAGGCCTTGGCTGAAACCGTGCGATCGAACGCCTGGACGGTGGATGCGGTGGAGGAGAAGCCCACCGTGCGCAAGCCGGTGCCTCCCTTCACCACCAGCACCCTCCAACAGGAGGCCAATCGCAAGCTACGCCTCTCAGCCCGGGAAACCATGCGCTGTGCCCAGGGGCTCTACGAACGCGGTTTCATCACTTACATGCGGACCGACTCGGTGCATTTGTCTGATCAAGCGATCAATGCATCGCGCAGCTGTGTTGAGAGCCTTTACGGCAAGGAGTATCTGAGCAAGGGGCCGCGGCAATTCAGCACCAAAGCCCGCAACGCCCAGGAGGCTCACGAAGCGATTCGTCCCTCAGGCGAAAGCTTCCGCACCCCCGGCGAAACCGGCCTCGATGGGAGAGACCTGGCGGTCTACGAACTGATCTGGAAGCGCACCGTTGCCAGTCAGATGGCCGAAGCAAGGCTGACGATGCTGTCGGTGGATCTCAGTTCAGGAGAAGCCAGTTTCCGATCCAGCGGCAAGCGCATCGACTTTCCCGGTTTCTTCCGTGCCTACGTGGAGGGAAGTGATGATCCGGATGCAGCACTTGAAGGTCAGGAAGTGTTGTTGCCGGCGCTGAGCGTTGGGGATGCACCAAAGCCGAAGGCTGTTGAGCCGCTGGGTCATCAGACCCAACCCCCGGCACGGTTCAGCGAGGCTTCCCTCGTGAAGATGCTGGAAAAAGAGGGCATCGGTCGGCCCTCGACCTACGCCTCGATCATCGGAACGATCGTTGATCGTGGTTACGCCACGCTCCTGGGCAATGCACTCACCCCCAGCTTCACCGCTTTTGCTGTGACGGCGTTGCTGGAGGAGCATTTCCCCGAGCTGGTCGACACCAGTTTCACCGCTCGGATGGAGAACACTCTGGATGAGATCTCCCACGGCAAGGTGCAGTGGCTTCCCTATCTGGAGGGCTTTTATAAGGGTGATGAGGGTCTTGAAACCCAGGTTCAGCAGCGGGAAGGGGACATCGATCCCGGTGCATCCCGCACCATCGACCTCGAGGGTTTGTCCTCCGTGGTGCGCATCGGCCGTTTTGGCGCCTATTTGGAGGCCAAACGAGTCAGCGACGATGGTGAGGAGGAGCTGATCAAGGCCACCTTGCCCCGGGAGATCACCCCGGCTGATCTGGATGAAGATCAGGCCGAACTGATCCTCAAACAGAAGGCTGACGGCCCCGAATCCATTGGCGAGGATCCGGAAACGGGTGACCTGGTCTACCTGCTGTTTGGTCAGTACGGCCCGTATGTGCAGCGGGGGCAGGTGAGTGATGAGAATCCCAAGCCCAAACGCGCGTCCCTTCCCAAGGGACAGAAGCCTGAGGACCTCACCTTGGAGGATGCGCTTGGACTACTGCGGTTGCCGCGTCTTCTGGGCGAGCACCCGGATGGTGGGCGCATTCAGGCGGGGCTGGGCCGCTTTGGCCCCTACGTGGTTTGGGATAAAGGCAAGGGCGAGAAGGACTACCGATCTCTGAAGGGCGACGACGATGTTCTGGGGGTGGGACTGAGCCGTGCTCTCGAGTTGCTGGCCATGCCCAAACGTGGGCGGGGTGGACGCACCGCCCTTAAAGACCTCGGCAAGCCGGAGGGTAGTGATGAAACGATTCAGGTCTATGACGGCCCCTATGGCCTTTATGTCAAGCAGGGCAAGGTGAATGCTTCGCTGCCGGAAGGCAAGGGTGCTGATGATGTGACCCTCGAGGAAGCGGTAGAACTGCTCGCCGCCAAGGCGGCCTCGAAAAAGGGCGCGCGCAAAACCGCCGCCAAAAAAACAGCGGCAAAGAAGCCAGCAGCCAAAAAGCCTGCGGCTAAAAAACCCCCCGCCACCACAAAGACTGGTCGTCTTAGGGCCAGTGCGGTGCGGGTGATCAAGCCAGCTGAAAACTGATGCCCCGTCTGCTTTGGATGCTGCCCGTCGGGCTTCTGCAGGCCTGTGCAGGGACACCGGTCGCCGAGCAGTTGGAACGGTCCTTTGCGGTGCCTGAAGACAGGCCGATGCAGGTTGCGCCAGTTCAGGCTTCCAAGACCAGCCCAACGGGGGACCGTTCCACTGGATCGGCACCTGAGGCTGCATCACCTGCAGAGCCGAACTCCCCAACCCCAGCGATCTCTGCCCCTGTTTCTCAGGATTCGCAGGAGACAGTGCCGGAGACAACACTTCGGCCAACCGCATCACAACGTCTGCCCCAGGCGCCTTACCGGATCACCATCCGTTTGGCCGGAGCCGATCCTGCGGCTCCGGCTGAGGCCGTCACCCGAGCTCTGCGTGAGGCGGATGTCGGCTTTGCGGTTGAACGGATTGAGCGGGTCGAGCCATGACCGCAGAACCCCCCCGGTTGAGTCGCCAGCAGGCACTGAGGCTGGTTGAGGGGGCTTATCTCGCTGCTGCGACGGGTCTGATTTGGCTGGCTCTTTACTACCTCCCGGTGGGTGGTGCTCTCTTCCGCCTGGCCCTGCCTCTTCCACTGATCCTGCTGCAGTTGCGCCGTGGCAGCCGCTCCGGTGCCGAGGGTCTGCTGCTTTCTGTGCTGCTGCTCACAGCGCTGATGGGTCCATTGCGTGGCCCACTTCTGCTGTTCCCTTACGGGCTTTTATCACTGTGGCTGGGCTGGAGCTGGTGCCGGGGTGTCAGCTGGTGGCTGAGCTGGTCGGGCGGAGTCGTTCTTGGAACAGCAGGCTTCCTGGTCAGAGTTGTGGTGCTCTCGTTGCTGGTGGGAGAAAACCTCTGGGTCGTCATCACCCGTGCAGGTTCTGCTCTGCTCGACCGAGTGATCGTGGCGCTTCATCTTCCGATCACCCCCGATCTCACCCAGGTTCAGTTGATAGCGCTTCTTTTGGTAGTGGTTCAGGAGGTCATCTACGTCCTTTCGCTGCATGCTCTGGCGTACTGGATTTTTCCCCGCCTGCGATCACCGATTCCGGAGCCTCCGAGGCTGCTGCATGGACTCGTTGCCCTCGACCCCCTCTGATCCGTCCGTGTTGCCCCAGGGCTGTCAGCAGCTGGGACGTCTCGGAGCAAGCCCTCTGCATGAGGAGTCCCTCCATCCTTGGAAGTCCAGGGATCAATCCGTGGATCTGTTACTGGTGCTGGCTGCCACGCAGACGGCGGAGCATGAGGGAATCTCTGCCGCAGGCGCCACTGCGGCCTCGCGTCGCTTTACGGCCCTTGCTGATGCGGAGCTCCTGATCCATGGGCCGGCTGGGCAGCGCCGTTGGCCTCTGCCGCCGCTGCCCGCTGGTGTCTCCCCCGCCCTGCTCAGCCATGTTGCGGCGCGCCGATTGAAGTTGAACCCGCAGGTGGCGGCTCTCGGCCTAACGCAGAGACCCGATTTCCCCCACCTGGAGATTGAAACCCTGGATCAGGGGCCATCGGCGTGTCTGTCGAGCGGAGCGGCGATGCCGTTGCCGCGGGTGCAGCACCTTTGGCGACGTGGAGAGCTCTTGGGCAGGCGGTTGCAACGCCCCCTAGTGCTCGCGGAATGTGTGCCGGGAGGGACCACAACCGCTCAAGCGGTGCTGACGGCCCTCGGCGTGGAGGTCGCCCATCTGATCAGCGGCAGTGCACGTCACCCCCCTCAGCAGCTCAAGCAAGAGCTGGTGACCCAAGGGCTGCAGCGGGCGTCCCTTGGGGCACATCCTGCGGCTGAGCAGATCCTGGCCGCTGTCGGTGACCCCTTTCAGGCCTTCACCGCAGGGGTGTTGGTGGGAGCGGTGTCGTCGGGACAACCGCTGTTGCTGGGTGGGGGGTGCCAGATGCTGGCTGTTCTGGCACTGGCGATGCAGGCCCTGCCCGCCAGTCAGCGGCAGCGCCTGGCGGACCAGGTGCTCATCGGCACAACCGGTTGGCTCGCTGATGAGGGGGCCGCTGCCACAAGCCAGTCCCCTTTGGGGGGGCTTGTGGATGCCACCGCAGGCCTTGTGGATACTTCACTGTCCGTCCTGGCCTGTGGCGTGCGCTTTCACAGCAGCATCCATCAGCCGTTGCTGGACTATGAGCGGGGATACGTGAAAGAAGGTGTGGGGGCCGGTGCACTGTTGCTGCTTGCCCAGCTGCGCGGATGCACTTGTTCCGACCTGGTGCGGGATTGTGAGCGTGCTTTGGAGCAGCTGCTCAACCGCCCCGTAACGTCAACGCCATGAACGTCTGGAGTGAGCGGTTGGGTCCCCTGAGCCGGCGCCATGTGCTCCAGATGATCGGGGCGACGGGGTCAGTTGTGCTGGCGGGCTGTCGTCAGGCGACAGAGGCTCCAACCCTGATGGCCCCGGCTGGAGTGTTGCCGAAACCGTGGGCTGATGCTCTGCCCAAGCCATGGCGGTTGACGCTTGCTCCATCGCAGCAGGACTGGACGCCGCAGGATCGGGCGCGCGCCGATCTTCTGGTGATGGGGGATGGTTGGCTCGACGCCCACTCGCCTGACACGCTGCAGCCCATTGCCTCTGAACCGCTTTTCCGTCAGTTGGATGGCCAGGCCAAGTCTTTGCTGGGAGCGCTGGGGGCGCTGCAGGGTCGGGTGTTGCCGCTGGCCGTTAGTCCCTGGGTGATGTTGCTGCGGGATGACGGGGCCGTGGCGCAGGAGGGTTGGCCCCTGTTGCTGGATTCCGCCTTGGCAGGGCGTGTGGTGCTGCCCGCCAGCCCCCGACTGGTGCTGAGCCTGGCGGACCATTTGGGTGGGGGGCAGGCTTTGAGCCAGCTCCGTCGACAGGTGCTCACCTTTGATGATCGTCAGGCCAGCAATTGGCTGCTCAAAGGTGATGCCCGGGTGGTTGTTCTCCCGCTCAACCGTTGCATCGCTCTGCTGAGACGGGATCCGCGTCTTCGGGCTGTTCTGCCCAAATCCGGCGCACCCTTGCACTGGACCGTTCTGCTCCGACCGGAAGCCAGCCGCGAGCCGGTGCCCCAAGGCTGGGTTGAACAGGGTTGGCGGAATCCCCTGCGCCGCCGCCTCGTGCAGCTGGGTTGGCGGGCTCCCATCACCTCGTCAGATTCGATGCCAGGGGCAATGGCGGATCAAAACGCTCTGCCTGCTCGTCTTCAGCCCCTGCTGTTTCCTCCCGCCGACACCTGGTCGCGCTGTTGGTCCCTGCCGCCGCTGCCGCCGCAAGGGCGGGAGGAGTTGGAACGCCTCTGGAGTGAGTCAGCTCCATAGGCGCCGTCGCGGTGAAGCCACCAACCGTTTGTGGGTGTCCGCCAGCAGATCAGGGATGGGCAGTTGATGTGGGCATCGGGGCAGGCACTCCCCACAGCGTTCACAGGCCGAGGCATCGTGCTCTTCCCACCAGTGGCCTGCACGGCCGATCAGGTTGTAACGCTCCTGCGCAAAAGCGTTGAGCTCATGGCCGATGGCCAGGTTGCGCAGACGCAACAGTTCGGGAATCGGAACCTGCTTTGGACAGGGGAGGCACGCCTGACACTGTTTGCATTGCTCTTGGCCGAGTCGTTCTTCCTGGCGCCCCTGTGCCGTGAATAAGGCCTGTTGCTCTGCATCATTGAGCGGGCCATCTGCTTGCGCCAGCCTTGCAGCGAGTTGGAGATCATCGGGAACGGCAGCACCAACAGTCAGGGTGCTGATGCCTTGCGACAGCAGGAATCTGTAGGCCAGTTGCAAGGGCTCAAACGGGGTGCAGTCCTCCACCAGCGTTGGGCTCGGTGCCTGTAGGCGCCCTCCTTTGTCTGCGGGAGAGATCGCCATCACTCCAAGCCCATGGCTCAATGCCCAGTGAGCTAAGGGCAGCCTCTTGGGGTCAAGCCAATGCAAGTGCAGGCTGCAGAAGGTGAATCGCTGGCTGCGCAGTGCCCGATCGATCAGCGGATTGCTGCCATGGCTGCTGAAGCCCACCTGGGTAACGCGGCCGCTGTTGAGGGCCCAGTCGAGAAGTTTGGAACCGTGCCCCACCAGAGCCCAGTCAAGGTGGTCCTCCAGGTTGATGCCATGGACTGCAAGGTTGTCGAGGTGTGGGCAGCCCAGGCGCTCCAGGATCTGGTCAAGGCGACGTTGCCCCTCCTCGAAGGTCAACCCCGGCAGCAGTTTGCTGGTGATCACCCAGTGGTCTGAAGCTCTCCGGGTGTTCTGTCGAAGAGCCTCTCCCAGAAAACGTTCGGCAGGTCCATAGGCAGGGGCGGTTTCAAGGTGGTTGATCCCCGCTGCCGCTGCCGCTTCGAGCACCTCCGCCATCTGGGACCCTGAGTCGAGGGCTCGCATCGTTCCCAGGCTGAACAGGCTGACGGGGCGGCCGCTACCAAAGGCGCGGGTTTTCACTCCTCCGAGGGGGCTTCGTTGTCCTGGTTGCGCAGATGGCGCACCAGTGCGGCAGGGCTGAGGTCGTCGACAAAACGGCTGAAGGCACTTTGATCTTCTGCATCGGCCTCCGCATCCACCGGGATCGATGCTTCAGCTACGACTTCCTCCAGCATCCAGATGCCGCTCCCAGTTCTGATCGCCAGCGCGATGGCGTCGCTGGGTCGGGCATCCACTTCAATGAGTTCCAGCGCTTCGTCTTCGGCTAATTCCCCTTCATCCAGATCAGGTCGCAGCTTCAAGACTGCGTGAAAGGTGCTGTCTTCGATCGCATGGACAATCACGCGCTCCAGCTCGAGCCCCCCAGCCACCAGCAGCGCTGCCATCAGGTCATGGCTGAGGGGCCGCGGTGGTGCTCCGCCCTGCAGGCCGGCCATGATGTTGTGGGCTTGTGCCTGGTCGATCCAGATCGGAACTTGTCGTCGACCGCTTGGATCCCGCAGGAGCACCATGGGGGTTCGACTGGCGGCATCGAGGGCAATTCCGGCGACGCTCATTTCGACCATGTCGTCGGCGCGGCTCTATCCGATTATGGCTAAGTAGCCGCTGCGAGCGATGTTCACGGGGCTGGTGCAGTCAGTGGGAAGAATTGAGCGTCGTGCCGGGGCTGTCGTGGTCTGGGGATGTGCTCCCTTTGCTCCCCTGGCGCTTGGCGATAGCGTCGCCGTTGATGGTGTCTGCCTGACGGCGGCTGAGCTGATGGCGGATGGCTTCCGCGCCGATGTGAGTGAGGAAACCCTGCGCCGCACCACCCTGGGACGAAAAGCGGACCGAGGTGGAGCTGTGAACCTCGAGCCCGCGCTTCGGCTGAGCGACCGGCTTGGGGGACATTTGGTGAGTGGCCATGTGGATGCCACCGGTGAAGTCACCTGCGTGGAGACCCTCCCCCATTCCTGGGCTCTGTCGATTCGCTGGTCTGAAGCCCGATTTGGCCGTTACGTCTGTGAGAAGGCCAGCATTGCTGTGGACGGCATCAGCCTCACAGTGGCGGAGTGTTCAGCGGATGGAACGACTTTCTCCCTCGCCGTCATTCCCCACACCTGGGATGCAACAACCCTGAGGAACCTGGCCGTTGGAGACACTGTGAATCTGGAAGCCGATCAACTGGCTCGTTATGCCGAGCGTCTGCTGCATGCCGATCCTTCCGATGGCCGCAGCACGGAGGAGGGGCTGTCATCCGACTGGCTGGCCGCTCACGGCTGGTCTTGATCCATCTGCTGAAGAACAATCATTCCGGAGTCCCGCTGGAGTTCGATCTTGAATTCCTGTCCGGGCTCAAGGCCAAGCCGACGGGTATAGGCGTGGCCGATCAACAGGTTGCCGTTGCCATGAACACGGGTTCGGAAGTCGGCCTGCCGACCACGGCTGCCGCCTGAGGAACTGCTGTTGCTTTTCGGCAATTGCCATCCCTGGGCCGCCGCTTTGGCCTCCACCAGGGCGCGATAAAAACTTTTTTTGAGCAGACGTCCACTCGGACCCACATAGCCACAGCCGCGGGCAATGTCGTCTTCCGGCCGATTGCTGAGCGATCTGGCCTTGTCTAGCAGTTCCTTGCCGACCAGCATTTCAGGAATTAATTCAACTGAATTCTGGCCACGCCCGCCAATCAAGGCAAGGGATCAGAGCAGATAAAGGATCACGAAAAGAACCACCCAGATCCCATCCACAAAGTGCCAGTACAACTCCGCTGCCTCCAGGGGGAAGTGGTCGGCTGCGGTTACACGGCCCTCCGGTTGCCTTGCCTGCCACCAGACAATCAGGGTCATCAGGGCGCCGAGGGTTACATGGAGACCATGAAATCCCGTGGCGGCGAAAAAGGTGCTGGCGAAAAGGTTGTCGGTCAGGCCGAAGGGGAGAGTGAAATATTCGACCATCTGACTCACCAGAAAGGCCAGTCCGAGGCCTGCGGTGATCAGAAGCCAGCGTCGGCAGCGCCTGTGGTCGTCCTGGCGGATGGCCTGGCCGGCACGGTGGAAGGTGGCACTGCTCACCAGCAGCAGAACGGTGTTCAGGATCGGCAGGGGCAGTTCGAGTTCATAGATGGCCCCGTCCGGGAGTGGGTTCACCGCTTTAAAGGTGAGGTAGGCCGCAAAGAAGCCGGCGAAGGTCATGGCGTCCGCCACTAGAAAAGTGGCGAGGCCGAACATGCGGTGATCGGGATGCTCGGCATGCTCCGTATGGCCGTGATCCTGATCTTTGGTGGTCACTGTGGTGGTCATTTGCCGCTTCTCCAGAGATCACGACCGCTGGTTGCGGTGAGGTCAAGCTCGTCTGGTGGGACGCCATATCCGTAGGGCTCTTCCACGAGAGGGGCTTCGCCGATCCAGTTTTCAACTGGTGGCGGAGAACTGGTCAGCCATTCGGGAGTCAGCGCTTCCCAGGGGTTGTCTCCTGCGACAGGACCGCTCAGGGCGCTGTGGATCACATTCCAAAGGAAGGGCAGGGTGCTGATGGCCATCAGCAGGGCTCCGACGGAGCTGATCTGATTGATCAGGGTGAATTGGGGGTCGTATTCAGCAACACGTCGCGGCATGCCGTTGAGGCCCAACCAGTGCTGCGGACCGAAGCACAGATTGAAACCGATGAAGGTGAGAGCACAGTGCAGCCGACCAAGATCCTCATTCAGCATTCGGCCGGTGAATTTGGGGTACCAGTGGTAAATCGACGCGAAGATTACAAAGACCGAACCACCGAAGACGATGTAGTGGAAATGAGCGACGACGAAGTAGGTGTCGTGGACATGGATGTCGAAAGGCACCTGTGCCAAGGCGACGCCTGTGATGCCTCCAAGAACGAAGTTCACAATGAAGCCGCAAGAAAACAGCATGGCGCTGTTGAGGCTGATGCGTCCGCCCCAGAGTGTTGCCAACCAATTGAAGAATTTAATGCCGGTTGGAACAGCAATGAAGGCTGTGGCAATGGTGAAAAACAGTCGCATCCAGGGAGGTGTTCCGCTGGTGAACATGTGGTGGGCCCACACGATCAGGCCCAAAACAACAATGGCCATGATCGAGTACACCATGGTCACGTAGCCGAAAAGCGGCTTGCGGGCATGAACCGGCAAGATTTCGCTCACCAAGCCAAAGGCTGGCAAGACCATGATGTAAACGGCTGGGTGAGAATAGAACCAGAACAGATGCTGGTAGACGACAACATTTCCGCCAAGGGTTGGGTTGAAAAATCCTGTGTGGGCAACAATATCGAAACTTAGTAACACCAATGTTCCGGCGAGAACTGGTGTTGAGAGAACCACAAGAATGCTGGTTCCCAACATCGCCCAGCAATACATGGGTAGCTGCATCAACTTCAGGCCGGGGCGACGCAGCTTGAGAATTGTGGCGATGAAATTAATGCCTCCGAAGATCGAGCTTCCGCCAAGCAGCAGCACGCTCAGGATCCAGATGACTTGTCCTGTGGCTGGCGTCGTGATGCTGAGTGGTGGATAAGCGGTCCAGCCAGATTGAGCAGCACCTGTTAGGAAATAGCTGGTGATCAGCATTAATCCGGCTGGAGGAATCAACCAAAAAGCAACAGCATTAAGGCGTGGGAAAGCCATGTCCCGCGCTCCAACATAAAAAGGGATTAAATAGTTCCCAAAGGCACCATTCACCACAGGGACGATCCAGAGGAAGATCATCACAGTGCCGTGGAGGGTTAAAACCTGGTTGTAGACATCCCGTGCCATGAAGTCGGAAACGGGGCTGGTGAGTTCCGTTCGAATCGCACCCGCCAGTGCTCCGCCAATGAGATAAAAAGCAAAGCCACAAACGAGGTACTGCAGCCCGATCACCTTGTGATCAACGCTGAAGCTGAAATACCGCAACCATCCGCTGGGTTGAAGACGTGGGGGACTGGATGTTTCAGGGGGCAGGCTGATGGTCATGTCAGGCGTTCGCGATGTTGATGGGCTCGTCTTCCGGTGCTGCTTTGGCGTTTTGTTTGTACCAGTTGTTCCAGTCTTCCGGGCTTTCCACTACGACAGTGGAGCGCATTCCGCCGTGGTAAGGGCCACAGAGTTCGGCGCAAACGATCGGATAGCGTCCCGTGCGGGTTGGCGTAAAGCTCAGCTGGGTTGGTTGGCCTGGGATGACATCCTGTTTCAAGCGAAATTCAGGGACCCAAAATGCATGAATCACATCTTTTGCTTCCATGCGAAGGGTGATTGGTCGATCGGATGGAACATGAAGCTCGCCTGAAGTGATATCCCCATCTGGGTAATGAAAGAGAAAGGCAAATTGCATGGCCGTCACTTCAACGGGTAAGACATTCGTTGCTGCCGCTGATTCAATCGATCCGGAACTGATGCCTCCCCATATCTGCTCCTCGTGGGCCCCACCCATATGGTCATGGGCCAGTGGCACCATGCCACCCATCCGGTCGTAGATGTCGTAGCTGTATAGGCCAACAAAAAGAACGACAACAGCTGGAACTGCTGTCCAGAAAATTTCAAGGGGAAGATTGCCTTCAATGGCTAAACCATCACCAAGTTGACCGCTACGCCGTCGGAATCGAATCAAGCTGAAGACGAGAAGACCAGTAATTCCAACAAAAAGAATGCTGCCAATCGTGAACAGAACCTTAAACAGTTCGTCGTAAATTGGCGCGTTGGCGCTCGCGTCGATGGGAAGGAGGTTGATGTTCTGGCCGATCCAAAGACCGCCCAAAGCAAGGACCATCCCAATCACTAACGTGAGAATGGCGGATGGGATCTGCACCCGATGAATCCCAGGTTTTCATCAGCGTATGGGCCTGGCTGCGTATCTCCATGAAGTGATTGTTAAGGCCTCATTTCTGTCAGGGAAAGGGGATGATCTTTCCCTCTTTTGTTTCGCAGATGGCCATAAAGCATGACGCCATGTTCTGCATCGCTACGGTCTGAGCAATCCCTTCTGGGTTGCATCGGATGGAGCTTGTTCGATGATCCTTTCTTCAATGTCGACCCTTCGTCGACGTCTTGGGTTGTTATCGGCGCACTTGGTAGTCGCCGTCATCGCTTTGGTGGTGATCGGTGGCGCGACGCGCGTGATGGAGGCCGGCTTGGCCTGTCCCGACTGGCCTTTGTGCTTTGGCTCATTTCTGCCGGGTCGCCAAATGAATGTTCAGGTGTTTCTGGAGTGGTTTCATCGCCTTGACGCTTTCGTCGTTGGCGTCGCCCTGGTGGTGATGGCTGTGACGACGATGGTTCGGCGGCGTCAGCTGCCTTCATGGCTGCCCTGGCTGGCGGCTGGCCTGATGATTCTTGTGGCCATGCAGGGAGGGCTGGGTGCTTTGACGGTGACCCACCTGCTCCCATCGGATGTCGTGACTGCCCACTTGGCTCTTGCTCTAACGCTTGTTGCACTGCTCAGTGGGTTGACGCAACGCCTGCTTCATCCCGCTGCCGTCGCCGCTCCGCTCTGGTGGCGCATCTCGGCACTGCTTGGACTGTTGTCGGTCTTTTCCCAATGTCTTCTCGGTGGTCGACTAGCCACCTCTTGGGCAGGGCAGCGTTGCCTCGCTGGGGGCGAGGCCTGTCATTTGGTTCTCTCCCATCGCGTCACGGCGATGCCGGTGGCCGTTGTTCTGCTGGTCTTCGCCGGAGCGGCACTGCTGGCTGGTGGTTGGGCCCGCCGCCAGTGGCCCTGGCTTGCTGGGGTGGTTCTCCTGGTGCTGACTCAGGTGGCGCTGGGTGTCCTCACCCTTCGCCTCGGTCTGTCGCAACCCGCGGTAACCGTTGCGCACCAGCTCGTGGCTGCCCTGTTGATCGCCCTGATGGCGGCGCTTCTGGTCCGATCTCCGGCGGGCCGCCCCTCACCGTCCCTTTCCGTCGTTCTCGACGACACCTCGTTGGAGGCCTGTCATGGCTGAACTCACAGCAATCGTTCGTCCGACCCGTGAGGAGGTGGTTCCCTCCCGCAAGCGGGTGAAACTTCCAGCCTGGCTGGAAGTCGCCAAACCGCGACTCATCCCTCTGCTGCTTGCCACCACTCTGGGGGGAATGGCTCTCAGCGAGGGGTGGCCCCTCTCCTCGCCGCGGCTGGTTTGCACCCTGGGGGGAGGAGCTCTCGCTTCAGCTGCCGCTGGTGTTCTGAACTGTTTGTGGGAACAGGATCTCGATGGCCGGATGGCCCGCACCAGCGGTCGGGCACTTCCCTCCGGTCGGCTTTCGCCCACCAGTGCGTTCGCCGGAGCCATCGCATGCACTTTGGCAGCGGCGATGTTGCTGGTGAGTGGTGTGAACTGTCTCGCTGCCGGACTGTCCCTGCTCGGTCTTTGCAGTTACGTCCTGCTCTATACAGCTCTGCTCAAGCCGCGGACGTCACAGAACATCGTCATTGGTGGCGTTGCCGGGGCGATTCCACCCCTTGTGGGGGCTGCTGCCGCCACCGGTCATGTTGGCCTCGGGGGCTGGTGGCTGTTTGCTCTGGTGATGGTCTGGACGCCAGCCCACTTCTGGGCGTTGGCACTTTTGTTGCGCGAGGACTACCGCGCTGTTGGTATTCCGATGCTGCCGGTCGTCAAAGGGCCTGTGGTGACAGCGCGGGCGATCAAGACCTATGGCTGGATCACCGTCCTGCTGAGCGGTTTGGGAGTGTTCGCCCTGCCCTCCGGTGGTGTCTTCTACGGTCTGTTGCTGCTTCCCTACAACGGTCGGCTGCTGCAGCTCGTCGACCGACTTTCTCTTGATCCCGACAGCCTTCTGAATGCCAAGGCTCTGTTCCGTTGGTCGATTCTTTACCTGTTCGGTGTGTGCCTGCTGCTGATTCTCAGTCGAACGGATCTTGCATCAGGCTTTGCTTACCAGGTGATGCAGCTTCTCTACCTGCTCATGGGGATTCAATGAACACTCTTTAGATTCCCTGGATTGCCCGAGGATGTCCCTGACGGTGCCTGATGGCGTTGATTGAACTGCGCAAGATTTCCAAGTCCTACGGCTCGGTTACGGCTCTACGTGAGCTTGATCTCACCGTTCCTGAAGGGTGCCTCTACGGGCTTCTTGGCCCGAATGGTGCCGGTAAAACAACGGCCATGCGCATTCTGGCCACCCTGCTTGCCCCGGATGGCGGTTCCGTACATGTGGGCGGTGTGGACGGGCTGGCGGAGCCAAGAGCCGTCCGCCAACTCATGGGTTATGTGGCCCAAGAGGTCGCTATTGACAAGATTCTGAGCGGTCGAGAACTGCTGCAGCTTCAAGGTGATCTGTACCACTTGCAGCGGAAGGATCGCGAAACCCGAATTGCTGATCTGATTGAACGCCTCTCCATGGGCGACTGGATTGATCGCCGCTGCGGTACCTATTCCGGTGGCATGCGTCGTCGGCTCGATCTGGCGGCCGGTTTGCTGCACCGTCCCCGGTTGCTCGTGCTTGATGAACCCACCGTTGGATTGGACATCGAGAGCAGGAGTGCCATCTGGCAACTGTTGCGTCAGCTGGTTCAGGAGGGCACCACTGTTCTTCTGAGTAGTCACTACCTGGAAGAGGTGGAGGCACTTGCTGATCAGATGGCGATCATTGATGACGGTCGGGTGATTGCTGAAGGCACTCCGGACCAGCTCAAGCAAAGGCTTGGGGGTGATCGCGTCACCCTCCGGGTCCGAGAGTTCAGCACTGCTGAAGAGGCGGCCAAGGTGCGTGCGCTGCTTGAACCGCTGAATGGGGTGCTTGAGGTGGTGGTCAACCGAGCTCAGGGCTTTTCGCTCAACCTGGTAATTGAAGGTGGGCCCGTGATCGACCAGCTTCGTCAAACCCTTGATGGTGCAGGCCTCCCTGTCTTTGCCTTGGCCCAAAGCCGTCCAAGCCTCGATGATGTCTACCTTCAGGCAACAGGACGCACCCTGATGGATGCTGAACTGGCCATTGCAGGCCAGCGCGACGTCAAGCAGGAAAAGCGTCAATCCATGCGTTGAGTGCCAATGATGACCTCCCCCACAGCATCAATTGCTCTTCAGCAGCAGCAATCCGGAGCCTTCGCTGAGCTCAGCCAGGAGACGTGGGCCCTCACCCGGCGTCTGTTTCTTCAGTTGATGCGTCGTCCCTCGACCTTGATCGCTGGGATTCTGCAACCATTGATTTGGTTGATTCTGTTCGGCGCGCTCTTCGCTAACGCCCCTGAGGGCCTGCTCCCAGGCGGGATGAGCTATGGCCGTTTTCTTGGCGCTGGAGTCATTGTCTTCACAGCATTCAGCGGAGCTCTGAACGCCGGGCTACCGGTGATGTTCGACCGTGAATTCGGCTTCCTCAATCGTTTACTTGTGGCACCCCTGCGAAGCCGCAGTTCCATCGTGCTTGCGTCGGTGATCTACATCACCGCGCTCAGCCTGCTGCAGAGTTTGGTCATCATGGGCACGGCGGCCGTGCTCGGTTACGGGTGGCCTGGCGTCAGCGGCCTTGTTTTGGTGCTGGTGACGCTGCTGCTCCTGGTGTTTGCCGTGACAGCCCTCAGCCTTGGGTTGGCGTTCGCTTTGCCGGGCCACATCGAGTTGATCGCCGTGATTTTTGTGGCCAACTTGCCCTTGCTCTTCGCCAGCACGGCCCTTGCCCCTTTGTCCTTCATGCCGACCTGGCTGGGGTGGCTTGCGGCCTTGAATCCTCTTACCTTCGCGATTGAACCCATTCGAGCGGCCTACCAAGGTCCTCTTGACCTCTCGGCAGTTTTGTTGGAGGCCCCCTACGGGGATGTCACCGGCACCACTTGCCTGCTGATCCTGCTGCTCCTCACCATCGGGCTGTTTCTTGTGATTCGCCCGCTGCTCAACCGCAAACTCTCCTGAATCCGTGCTTTCTTCCCCGTTTCAGCAGCCGTCGCGTCGACAGAACGCTCTGGCCCTTCAGATCCAGGAGGCCAGGACCACAAGCGATGAGGCCTTGCTGTCTCGCCTGATTAGTCAGTGGGTTCACCGCTACGGATTTAAAAGCGCTGGTGATCTTGACCTGAGCTTGCCTGAGCCGACGGTCTCGGATCGTGAGTTCAGTTCCACTCGTGAGTTCAGTTCCACAGTGGCTGACTCCAGCGTTTCTCCTGCTGTTGAACCGTTGCAGATTGCGGTTGCTGATGAGCCTTGCTTCGCTCCTGAGATCCTGGCGGAGGAAGAGTTGTTGGTTGAGGAAGAGGTTCTAGCGGAGGAAGAGTTGTTGGTTGAGGAAGAGGTTGTAGCGGAGGAAGAGTTGTTGGTTGAGGAAGAGGTTGTAGCGGAGGAAGAGTTGTTGGTTGAGGAAGAGGTTGTAGCGGAGGAAGAGTTGTTGGTTGAAGGAACGGCTCTTCAACAGACCTTCACTGCTGGTCCTGTGCCGGCTCCCCCCATCACTACTCCGCGTTCACTTCGGCGTTGGCTTCCGCGCCGAGAGGATGGCGATTTCCAGAAGGCTGCCTGAACACCATGATTCCGAACCCTGAATCCCTTGATCAGGGGCTGATCGTTTCGGTGCAGGCACCACAAGGTTCGCCGATGCGCCACCCTGATGTGATCGCTGCCATGGCCGAAGCCTCCCTGCGAAATGGGGCAGTCGGTGTGCGCTTGGAAAGCCCTGAACACATTGGTGCTGTGCGTCGTCGCTGCCCAGATGCCTTGATCATCGGCTTGTGGAAGTGCACGTTCCCCGATAGTTCGGTGTACATCACCCCGGGATGGAAAGAAATCCAGGCTGTGTGGTCTGCAGGTGCCGATGTGATCGCGATTGACGCTACAGCCCGTAAGCGGCCTGCTGGTCAGGACCTTGCAACGTTGGTGCAGCGCACCCGTGATGAGCTGCGTGCTCCCCTGATGGCTGATGTGGATTCGCTCGACAATGGACTGCGTGCGGCCGAACTTGGCTGTGACTGGGTTGGGACCACGCTCTACGGCTACACGGAGGCGACAGCGCAGCAGCGCCCACCTGCGCTTGATCTTCTCCCCCAGCTCCGCGCAGACCTTCCCAGCTCTGTGCGCCTGATCTGTGAGGGGGGAATTTCCTCACCGGCCGACGCCCGTTCAGCGTTGCAGGCCGGTGCAGACACCGTGGTCGTTGGGACGGCGATCACCGGAGTGGATCTCCAGGTGACCGCTTATCGCGAGGGAATGATCAGCTGATCACATCATTCCGGGCATGCCCATTCCACCCATGCCACCCATTCCCGGCATGCCCATGCCGCCCATTCCACCCATGCCACCCATGGGATCGCCGTCTCCTGCCGGAGCAGGTGCTGGAGGTTCCGGTTTGTCGGCGATCACAACCTCGGTCGTGATTAGAAGAGAGGCGATTGAGATCGAATCCTGCACAGCCAGACGCACCACCTTTGCGGCGTCGACGATGCCTGCAGCCATCAGGTCTTCATAAGCACCACTGAGGGCGTTGAATCCCTGGCCACTGCTGCGCATGCCAGCGATCACAACATCGCCGTTCTGCCCGGCATTGGTAGCGATCTGATGAATCGGTGCGGTCAGCGCCCGTTGCACAATCTCCACACCGGTGCGTTGGTCGCCGTTGAGGCTTGACGCCAGCGAGTTCAGGCTGTCGGCGAGTTGCAGCAATGTGCTGCCGCCGCCGGCAACAATTCCCTCTTCGATAGCGGCACGGGTTGCATTCAGGGCATCCTCGATTCTCAGTTTGCGGTTCTTCAATTCCGTTTCCGTTGGGGCACCGACCTTGATCACTGCAACGCCACCGGCCAGCTTGGCGATCCGCTCGCTGAGCTTCTCGCGGTCGTAGTCGGATTCGGTGGCCTCCAGCTCACGTCGGATCGCGCCAACGCGTTCGCTCACGGCCTGGCGATGGTCGTCCGTGGCGACAATCGTGGTGCTCTCCTTGCTGATGGTGACGCGGCGCGCTTTACCGAGATCCTCGAGGGTCACCTTGTCGAGGGTCATCGCCTTGTCCTCGCTGATCAGCGTTCCGCCGGTGAGGATGGCGATATCGGCGAGGGCTGCCTTGCGACGTTCTCCGAATGAGGGAGCCCGAACAGCGGCCACCTGCAGAACCCCACGGCTCTTGTTCATCACAAGCGTTGCCAGAGCCTCGCCTTCCACTTCCTCCGAGAGGATCAACAGAGGTGATCCACTTTTCTGAACGGTCTCCAGCACGGGGACCAGATCTGTGATCGTGCTGATTTTGCGGTCCGTTAGCAGGATCAGTGGGTTTTCGAATTCACAGACCTGACGATCGGCATCAGTGACGAAGTAAGGGGAGCTGTAACCGCGGTCGAAGGCCATGCCTTCGGTGATTTCGAGTTCCGTTGCCAGGGATTTCGATTCCTCAACAGTGATCACCCCATCGGTGCTCACCTTGTCCATCGCCTCCGCAATCATCTGACCGACTTCTTCGTCACCCCCGGAGCTCACCGTGGCCACCTGACGAATGGCATCGCCGGCGACGGCCTGGCTCCGCTCGCCCAGTCCCGCAACAATCTGTGCGGCGGCTTTCTCCATGCCACGGCGGAGTTCCACGGGGCTTGCGCCAGCAGCTGTGTTGCGCAGACCTTCCCGCACCATGGCCTGAGCCAGGACTGTTGCGGTCGTGGTGCCGTCTCCGGCTTTGTCTTTGGTCTTTGACGACACCTGCTGCATCAGCTTGGCGCCGAGGTTCTCGAACGGATCATCCAGTTCGATTTCGCGTGCGATCGAGTCGCCGTCGTTGACGATGTCGGGTGCGCCGAATTTGTTTTCGAGCACAACGTTGCGACCCCGGGGGCCGATCGTGACGCGCACTGCATCGGCGAGTGCATTTACACCCCGCTCAAGGGCGCTGCGGGATTCGTCAGAGAAAGAAAGGAGTTTGGCCATAGTCGCGGGGACGCCGTTGGTCACTGTCCCATAGCGATGTGGCACTCGTGGAGAGGTCTTGTGGTGGGGAAAGCCGAATGGTTTCGAGTCGCCTGGATGCCCCCCCTTAACGAACTCATTAGGGTCCGGTCATGGCTGAATCGGGAGCGCTCTTTTTTGTCCTGATGGCGGGGCTGGCCGGTTCAATGGCCCTGGTTTACGTCCCCTTGCGAATTTTTCTGACAGCGACAGCCCGCAGCCGTCGCCTTCGCCTGCTCCAGCGCATCCGCCGCTTGCGTGATCAATTGGCCCAACCCCTTGATCCCTGATTCTTGTTCTCAGGCCATCACCATGCCGCCATCAACCTGCAGCACCTGGCCTGTGATGTAGGCCGCTGCTGGGTCGGAGGCAAGGAAGCGCACGGCACCAGCCACCTGCTCCTGGGTTCCAAAGGTCCCCAGCGGGATGTCTTTGAGAATGGCCTCCGCATCGAGGTCCTTGGTCATGTCCGTGGCGATGAAGCCTGGAGCCACCGCGTTCACGGTGATGCCACGGCTAGCGAGCTCCTTCGCGGTGCTGCGGGTCAGACCGATGACGCCGGCTTTGGCGGCGGCGTAGTTGGCCTGGCCAGCGTTGCCCATCAGCCCCACAACAGAGGTGATGTTGATGATCCGGCCACTCTTCTGCTTCAGCATCGGGCGTGCCACAGCTCTCGTGCAGAGGAACACACCACTGAGGTTGAGGTCGATCACCGCTTGCCAATCGTCGGTTTTCATTCGCATCAGCAGGCCGTCCCGTGTGATGCCGGCGTTGTTCACCAACACATCCAGACGGCCGCTGCGTTCAAGCACCTGTTTGATCAGGCCATCCACCTCTGCCTCGACAGACACATTGGCTTTCAGGGCGTAGGCCTGGCCCCCAGCTGCAGTGATCGCAGCGACCACGTCGTCCGCTGCGGCGGCGGAATTGGAGTAGTTCACGACGACTTCTGCTCCTGCTTCGCCCAGGGCTAGGGCGATGGCACGGCCGATGCCGCGACCTCCTCCTGTCACCAGGGCGGTCTGACCGGCAAGAGAAGCGCTGGGAGACATGGAGGAACCTTTGATCGCAGGATCGTACGGAGCCGCCGTCATCAACCTCAACCCGGCATGGTTTCAATCGTGTCGACGGCCTCCCCCAGTAACGCTTGAAAGGTCGCGAGTTGGGTCTTGCTCCCCAGCACGATCAGGAGTTGTCCCGGTGCCATCTGGGTTTCTCCGCCTGGATTGGCGATCAGCTTTCCCTTTTCTCGGATCGCGAGCACCATGGCTCCACTGCGGCGGCCCAGCTCCAGTTCAGACAGGCTGCGCCCACGGATCTCCATCAGGTGCAGTGGGTCGTGACTCAGCTGGAATTCCTCGATCTCGTAATCAGAGCCAGCCAGAAGCTCCATGAAGTTGAGTGCCAGGGGCCGCAGAGCAGAAGCCGCCATCACGCGGCCACCAGCCACATAGGGACTGACCACGACAGTGGCCCCTGCCAGACGCAGCTTTGAAGCCGCTTCATCGCTGTTTGCGCGGGCAATTAAGCGGCAATCCGGCCTTAGATCCTTGGCGCTGAGGATCACATAAAGATTGGAAGCATCGCTCGGAAGGGCTGCAACGAGGCTGCAGCAGCGTTCGAGTCCTGCGTCCAGCAACGTTTCGTCCAAGGTTGCATCCGCCTGCAGAACACGCATCCCCTTCATTTCAGCGACATCCCTTCGATTGGGATCCGTCTCGATCACCACGAGAGGTACCCCATCGCGTTGGAGTTGGGCCGCGATTTCCTGCCCGATTCGGCCATAGCCGCAAAGGATCACATGGTTGTGCAGGCTTTCCAGCATTCGGTGAAAGCGGAATTCACGCAGTCTGAGGAAATATCCCGAGTCCTTCAGCCCGAGAACGCGTTGGATGGCCAGTTGAACAACCACCAATCCACCAACCACGATCAGCACGGTGACCAGGCGCCCCTGGGGTGACAGGACTTCCACCTCGCCGTAGCCGATGGTGCTGATCGTGATCAGCACCATCCAGAGGCAATCGCCCCAGTCCCAGCCCTCAGTGATTCGGTATCCAAGGGCACCGGCGAAGATCACAGCACTCAGGGCACTGATGGGGCCCCGCCATGGAGCTGTGATCAGCTTCAGCTGTCCTCTGGCTCTGCGGCGCCTCATTGGACCTCCTTCAGAAACCGAGGGCTGTCAGAACTTCACTGCTCTTCAGCGTGGCGAGCTCATCAGAGCGGCCGAGACAGCGGATCTCGGCGCGCTCGGGGAGATCTTCTGCCGCTGCTCCAAGGGCAACTAAGGGGGTGCCGCAATAGGTCGCCAGACGTTGTGAAATCGGGCAGCTGCTGAGCACAACATCGGCACAGGCAATCAGGGCTGCACGCTTGGCCAGGCTGAGCTTTGCTGGAAGCACCATGCTGCGCAGCGCCGGAAGGCGGCTTTTGATGGTTTCAGGAAGCTTGTGCCATTCGGCTGCAGGCCAGTCATGACCTTGGCCTGTCGGGGACAGCAGCAGCAGAGGACCATCGCCGCGGGGTAATGCTTCTCGGGCTTCATCGAGAACACCTGCCGCCAGGGGCACGCGGAACTGCTCGGCCTCGAGTTCAAGACCAAGGGCCTGGAGGTAAGGAGCCAGACGCTGCGCAGTCCAGCCCTGGTCGATGCTGAGCCTGTCGGTGCAGGCAAAGCCTTCAGATCCCAGCCGTTTGGGGATATGACTCATCGACAGCATCAGGTTGACCTGCTGACCTTCAGCAAAGTTGATGCACACCTGGAAGTCAGGTTCCCGCACACAGCCGAGCAGATTGGCCCAGTCAGCAAGGGTGGGGTTGGCCTCGAAGCTGAATGGCAACAGCTTTTCTAGGCATGGCAGGAGTTTCCAAGGGGCTGCCTGCTGGGGATCACACGCCACCTGCAATGTGGCGTTGAGCTTCTGGCAGATCTCGGCCAGGGCTGGTAGACGGTCCAGCTGGTCTTCGAGCGAACCCGGGCTTAGGGCAAGAACTCGCATGCAGCGCCGTCATCCATGGTGCGAACTGATTTTATGGAGGTCGTTTACGCCTGCCCAGGGCAGGAGTCGCTTGTGCATCTGTTGATTGCTGCGGCAGGAAGCGGTCGGCGCATGGGTGCGGATCGGAACAAGCTGCTTTTGCCGTTGGCCGGACGCCCTGTCATTGCCTGGACCCTTGAGGCGGCCTTGCGCTCTGAGCGGATTGAGTGGATCGGCATCGTCGGCCAAGAGGTCGATCGAGAGGCCATCCTGGCCGTGCTGGATGCACCCAGCAAGCCGGTGCAGTGGATTCAAGGGGGCAGCACTCGGCAGGAGTCGGTTTTGTGTGGTCTGGCGGGACTGCCGGAGCAGGCCCGCCATGTCTTGATTCATGACGGAGCTCGCTGTTTGGCTGAACCGGATTTGTTTGACCGTTGTGCTGCTGCTGTTGAGGCCGGTACGGCCCTGATTGCCGCAACACCAGTCAGTGACACGATCAAACGTGTGGGATCCGATGGTTTGATTCGAGACACGCCTGACCGATCGGAGCTCTGGGCGGCGCAGACACCGCAGGGCTTTGCCGTCGACCAGCTGCGTCGCGGTCACGCTGAGGCGGTGGCTCAGGCCTGGACGGTGACCGACGACGCGTCGTTGTACGAGCGTCTTGGTTGGCCTGTGCAGGTCTTGGATGCTGGACCTGCAAACATCAAGGTCACAACGCCGTTTGACTTGACCGTGGCTGAGGCGGTGCTCGCCCTCAGGTCAGCAGGCTGAGTAGGCCTGTCTGGCCGTCGAGGCGTGCCATCTCTCCTATGGGCAGAGCAGCGTTGCCTGCTCGGTGACCAACGGGCAGGTCCATCACTCTGGGAATGCCGAGGTCGGCAGTTCGATCCTCAAGAACCTGCTCGAGGTTGAAGCATTCCGAGGCATCTCGCGGTTCATCTCCGCACCCTTCGAAATTGCCAAACCCGAGACCTGCCAAGCCTTGCAGACTGCCATTGAGCCTCCATTGGGTCAGCATCCGATCGATCCGGTAGGGGGCCTCCCCGACATCTTCCAGCACCAAAATGGCTCCCTCGAGGGGGGGGACGAAGCGGCTCCCCAGCAGGTGGGTGGCGACGGTCAGATTGGCCACGAGTAGGGGGCCTGTCCCCACCCCTCCACCACCACCTCGTCCTTGTAGTGAGGGGACGGTTTGACCGAAGAGCAGGTTGCGCAATCGGTCACGACTCCAGTCCGGCTCATCTGCAAGCGTTGTCAGCAAGGGGCCATGGATCCCCCCTGCAAACCCTGCTGCCTGGCGGGCCCAGAGCAGTGCTGTGACATCGGAAAAGCCCAGCAACCAGCCGCTCTGCCAGCGGATGGGCTGCTCCAGCAGCCGAGCAGCCCCCCATCCACCGCGGGCACAGGCGAGCAGCGCTGCGGGTTCGTCCGGATGCAGATCGGCATGGCGCGCGTCATCGTGGCCTGCGAAGTAGCCCCAACGTCGGGTGGCCAAGGCCTGGGTTTGAACATCCAGGCCCCAGCTCTGCAGAACAGCAATGCCCTGTTGCAGCTTGATGTCGTCCTGCAGGGCTGAACTGGCGGCCACGCAGGCCACACTGTCTCCATTCTGGAGCGGTGGAGCCGGGGTGATGCGCATCAGACTCCCCATCCCCTGGCTAGAACCAGGCCGAGCCAGAGCAGTATCCCCGCCTGGACCTGCTGGGAAAAGTGCTTCCCGTAGGTGCCCATGGAGGCATCTTGCTTGTTTAAGGGGTTGCAGCTGAGCTGCATGAAGACTGTGGCAAGCAACCAGAGAGGCCAGAACGGTGCTGGGATCTGAGCCGACCAGGCCGCAATGGCAAGGGTGATGGCTGTCACGAGGTAGCAGCCACGCACCACAGGCACCACGCGGAATCCCAGGCTCAAGGCGCTGCTGTGCAGGCCGAGGCTGGCATCGTCACGTCGATCGGCCATGGCATAGACCGTGTCGAAACCAAAGGTCCAGACCACGGTCGCGAGCCAACTGCACACCAGGACAGGACTCCAGCTCAAGGAGGCCGTTGCAGCGGCCCAGGGGATCAGCACCGCGAAGCCCCAGCACAGCGCCAAGATCACCTGGGGGAAGGCGAACCACCGCTTTGCTGATGGATACCCGAGGATCGGCAGCACGGCCGTGCAGGCCAACGCGAGACAGAGCCTGAGACTGGCGGCCGGAAGACTCAGCACGACAGCCAGGCTGACGACCAGCAAGGTCAGCAGCAAAGCGAAGGCTGGTCCTCGCTGCAGCGCACCCCTGGCCAGAGGACGGCTTTTCGTGCGTTCCACTTTGCCGTCGAACCGCTGGTCCCATAGGTCATTGGCGATGCAGCCTGCACCGCTAACGGCCAGGCCTCCCACAAGGATCTGCAGGATCAGTCCAAGGCCGGGCGGGGCTGTTGGATTCAGCCAGAGGGCCCAGCCCGCTGGGATCAACAGGATTAGCCGTCCGGTGGGTTTGTTCCAGCGGAGCAGTTCAATCCAGGGCTGAAGACGGGCAGAGCTGCTGATCACAATCAACGAGATTTGAAGAACCCTAGTCAGGGTCTTATGGCTCCGGCTGTGAGTGGCAGAGTGGATTCACCTCCCTTCCTGACGTTGATGCTGGATGCCGAGGCCCCAGCCAAGCCAACGGAACAGAACAACGGTTTGCCCCAGCGGGCGAATCCAGATCTGCGTCGGATTGCAGCGATCGATATCGGTACGAATTCCTTCCATCTACTGGTCGCAGCCATTGATCCAAAGCTGCGCACCTTCCGCATCATCCAGGCTGAAAAGGTCACCACGCGTCTGGGGGAGCGTGATCCTGAGACCGGTGAACTGACCGCGGCGGCGATGCAACGAGGGTATGAAACCCTGCGCCAGTTCAAGGATCTCGCCGCTAGCCATCAAGTTGAGCAGATCGTTACCGCGGCGACGAGTGCCGTCCGGGAAGCCCCAAATGGCCGCGATTTTCTCCAAACCATCCTGGATGACCTCGAGATGGAGGTGGATCTGGTCAGTGGCCCTGAAGAGGCCCGGCTGATCTATTTGGGTGTGCTTTCAGGAATGCCTTTTGGAGATCGTCCGCATCTTTTGCTCGATATCGGAGGAGGCTCCACTGAACTAATCCTTGCGGATGGTCGCGATGCCCGCGCCCTCACCAGCACCCGTGTCGGGGCTGTGCGTCTCCAGCGGGACTTCGTCAAAGACGATCCGATGCCCCCAAAACGTCGATCGTTTCTGCAGGCGTTCATTCAGGGATCGCTCGAACCTGCGGTCGACAAAGTGCGTCGCAGGATCAAACCCGGTGAAACACCTGTGCTGGTGGCAACCAGCGGCACGGCGATGGCCATTGGTTCTCTTGCGGCGAGTGAAGAGGAGCGTCCACCGCGCAAGTTGCACGGGTATCGACTCACCCGGCAGCGTCTGGACCGGGTGGTCGATCGCTTAATCACGATGACCCCCGCTGAACGGCGGAATTTGGCTCCCATCAATGACCGGCGGGCCGAAATCATTGTTCCCGGTGCGCTGATTCTGCAAACCACGATGCAAATGCTTGGTGTTGACGACCTAGTTCTCAGTGAGCGGGCCCTCAGGGAAGGTCTCATCGTCGATTGGATGCTTCGCCACGGTCTTCTTGAGGATCGCTTCAGCTTTCAGAGCAGCATTCGACAACGCACCGTGATTCATCAGGTGCAGCGGTTTGCGGTGAATCAGAGCAGGGCAGAACGGGTCGCCAGCCATGCCCTCCAGCTGTTCGACGCCACGCGGGGGGTGATGCATGACGACAGTGGCGAAGGTCGCGAACTGCTTTGGGCTGCAGCAATGCTGCATACCTGTGGCCAGCACATCAACATCAGCGCGTACCACAAGCATTCTTGGTACTTGATTCGCCATGGGGAGCTGCTGGGCTATTCAGAAGCGGAACATCTGATGGTGGCGGCGATTGCTCGCTATCACCGCCGCAGCTTGCCCAAGAAGCGTCATGAGTCCTGGCAGCTCCTGGCCAACCGAGAAAACCGTCGTTGCGTTCATCAGATGGCCATTTTGCTGCGCTTGGCCGCTGCTTTGGATCGCAGGCCAGAACCAGTGATCTCAGCACTGCGCATTCATGCAGTGAGAGGAGTCCTGGATCTGGAGATCGTTCGCGAGCGGGTGAACCAGAACGTCAGTCTTGAGAAGTGGAGTTTGCAGAGCTGCGCTGAGGTCGTACGGGAGGCCGTCGGAGTCGATCTGCGCGTCAGAGTTCAGGATTGAGTCGGATCCAGCGGATGTCGTCAACAGCCCCCAGGGTTCTTCTTTCAGCGTCTGGCGACGTCAGCTGCACCAGATCGGGCCGACCGGCGTAGATCTCAACCAGCTCTGGATTTTCAATCCTGCGTTCACCGTTTAGAAGCCCTTCAAATTCCACAATCCCCTCACGACGCAGGGCGATCCAGCTGGGTTCGCTGCTGCTGATTGTGAGAGCTGTTTGTGCTGTCGGAGGCGCTGGGACGATGAGTGACTCAATCTCAACCTCCAAGGCGACATCTGTTTTGGCTTTAGGAGGCGAAGCCGGCTCGTTCACGACGAGCGTTCGACTCGCAGGTCTCAACCCTTGGGCGAAGCGCGAAAGTTCTGAAGCGTTGCTCCACACAACCACCCCCAGGCCTGTCAAACCGGCTAGGGCGAGAAGGGGGAGCGGGTTGAGTCTTGCCGGTTTCTGCTGGGCGATTCCCCGACTTGTGGATCCAGGAGCCGGCTGTTGGGTCTTGCTGGTGGAGAGGGGGCCGATGGCCTGCACCATGGCGTCGGCATCTAAACCCAGATGGGAGCTGAGCCGACGCACCATGGCTTTAATAAAGACAGGTTCTGGCAGTGCGTCTTGATCGCCTCGTTCCAGTGCGGTGAGTTGCTCCACTCCCATGTGCATCTGGCTGGCCAGCTGGTCCCGTGTCAGGCCGGCTCCACCCCGTGCTTCAGCCAACTGTCGCCCTACTTGGACCAGGCCCGCATCTTTGCTCTGGTCTTCCGTAAGACTCCGCTCGTGCATGGATGAGTAAGTCGACCTAGTTCCTGGCGAAACTTAAGCCCAATTGATCATTCAGTCAGCCCCATTGGTGAACCCCAAGAGTCAATGGCACCAAAAAATATGGGCGATACTGGATTCGAACCAGTGACCCCTTCCGTGTGAAGGAAGTGCGCTACCACTGTGCTAATCGCCCGCACAAATCGATCCTAAACCACCGCCTATTGGGTTTTTGGACGGAACAGGTGGTCGTGGTCAGGGGAGTAGAGACGTGAGCGTTGAGGGCCACCGGCGAGTGCAGGACTCACCACATAAAGCGTGGTTCGAATCAGATTGCGTTCTTGACTGGCCGCAGCCATCTCCCTCAAAGGGACCACTGTGAGCATTTGATCAGGCCAGCTCACCCGATGTCCGATCGCCACGGGAGTGTCGTCTGGATAGTGATCCAGAAGGGTGGTTTGCACCTCCTCGACATGTCTGGCGCTGAGGTAGATGCAAAGGCTGGCGCGCAGGGTTGCCAATCTGCCGAGCTCCTCCCGTTCCGGCACGCCGGTGCGTCCTCCGGCCCGACTGAGCACGATGGTCTGCACCACTCCTGGAAGCGTGAGTTCGCTAGCGAGTCCAGCTGCTGCAGCTTGGTAGGCACTGATTCCAGGCACCACCTCCACGGGGATGTCCGCGTCACTCAAGGCACAGATCTGTTCATTGATGGCGCTGTAGAGCGCCGTATCGCCGTCATGGAGCCGGACCACCCGTTTGCCCTGGCGGTAGCGATCGATGAGCAAAGGGATCAGCTCTTCGAGCGTTGTCGTGCTGGTGCGGATCCGTTCGCAATCGGCTGGAGCTAGATCGGTGATTGCAGGACACACCAAGGAATCCGTCCAGACCAGAACCTCAGCCCGTTTGAGCCGTTCAGCAGCGCGAAGGGTAAGCAGGTCTGGAGCACCTGGGCCTGCTCCAACGAAACTGACAACGTGACTCAACTGCGTTGGCCTGATGGATCAGGCAGGGGTCGCTTTCGTCCATATAGCCACCAAAGCCCGATCCCGCCGAGAGCGACCAACGTGCAACTCATCAGTTGGGCGATGCGGATGCCCCCTTCGCATGCGGGGGGAAGTGAGCCGATGCAGAGGGGATCGATGCGAAGACCTTCAATCCAGACGCGGCCAAGGCTGTAACCGACCAAGTAAACGCAGCTCATAGCGCCCGCCGGGAGGATCCCGGGTGACTTCAAGCCGCGGCGGAAGATCAGCAGCAGGACTGCGAAGAGCAGCAGATTCCACACCGATTCATAGAGAAATGTCGGGTGGAAAAATTCCGAAGTGCTGTAAGTAACCGGGCGGCTCTGCGCTGGTATGAACAGTTTCCACGGCAGATCTGTTGGAACGCCAAATGCCTCAGAGTTGAAGAAGTTCCCCCAGCGACCGATCGCTTGTCCTAAGGCCACGGATGGCACCAGAACGTCGAGCACATCCCAAAAGGGTTGACGGCGCCAGCGGCAAAACAGGATCAATGTGAGTGTTCCAGCAAGCAGAGCGCCATGGATGGCGATGCCGCCCTCCCAAATGGCAAGGGCCTTGAGCGGGTGCGATGCGTAGTTGTGCCACTCAAATGCCACGTAGTAGATGCGTGCCCCGATGACGGAAAACAGCACGAGTACGGGCAGCAGATCGCTGATTAAGCCGTTCTCAAGATGTCGGAGCTTTGCCAGGCGACTGGAGAGGTTCAAGCCGATCAGCACTGCCGTGGCAATGAGCAGGCCGTACCACCGAAGCGGCAGAAACCAGTTTTCGGTGTGAGGCAAAAATTCCCCTGGCGACTGGAATGTCGCCAGGGGAAACAGGGCTTCAACAGCCATAGAAATCAGAAGTTGGCTTCAGCTGCCTGAACTTTCTCAATCTGCCTTTTCTTCAGCACCAACATGATCTGTGCGAGAGCCACAGCGGCGAAGAAAGCAAGCAATCCGTAGATGCGAACGGGGTTCTGGAGAACAATTTCAGCATCCACTTGACCGAAGCCGCCCACATTGGGGTCATCGGTGAGAGCAGCGCCGGCTTCGATGCTGTCGCCAGCCTTGACCAGAACTTGGGGCCCGACAGGAATGGTTTCGTTCACGCTTTCACCGTCAGCCGTGGTGATGCTGACCACGCTCGCGCCGTTGTCACCAGGTTCGATAGAGGCGATGGTGCCGGTTGCTGGTGCCGTGAAGATGGTGTTGTTGCTCTTTTCACCGGTGGGATAAACCTGGCCGCGACCGCGGTTGCCACCGACGTGGATCTGGTACTTACCGAAGTGGATGTTGCTGTCGGTGGCTGGATCAGGGGAGAGAACAGGGAAGACAACTTCCTGGTGCTGGTCACCTGGAATCGGGCCCACCAGCAGGATGTTCGGCTGGTCGTCGCTGTATTGAGTGAAGTAGACCCCTTCCGTTTCCTCCTTGATCTCATCGGTCCAGCGGTCCTGAGGAGCGAGGGTGAAGCCATCGGGAAGCATCACAACGGCGCCGACCTGGAGGCCTACGTCGCTTCCATCGGCTCCGATTTCCTGAAGACCCTGCTCATAGGGAATCTTGACGCTGGCGGTGAAGACGCTGTCAGGCAGAACTGATTGGGGAACTTCGGCCTGGGTCAGCTTTTTGGCCAGGTGGCAGTTGGCGCAAACAATTTTGCCGGTGGCTTCCCGGGGGCTTTCGTAGTTTTGTTGAGCCCAGAAGGGATATGCCCAGCTGGCAGACGGGGCAATTAGCAGCGCCAGTCCGATGACCAGCGATCCAAGGAGAAGCGAGAGGTGACGACGCATGGGACGGTGAGGGGATGCAGGCGTAGGGGAGGGAAAGATCAGGCCCACCAGGGCTTATCACCAGTTCGGAAATCGGTTTCGGTCCACTGGCTCATGAACACGTTGTCGTTCTCAACGCTGACGTTGGCCAGGGCCAAGGAGAGAGGGGCAGGGCCACGCACCACCTTGCCGGTGGCGTCGTATTGGCTGCCATGGCATGGACACATGAACTTATTTGCACCGCTGTTCCAAGGAACGACACAGCCGAGGTGGGTGCAGATGGCATTGATGCCGTAGCTGCCGATGGCGTCTTCACCTTCGACAATTAGGTAGGTCGGATCGCCTTTCAGTCCCTGAACAAGGCTGCGATCACCTTCTGGGTGGCTCGCAAGCCAGCCACTGGCTGTGATTGCATTGCCCAGCTCATCCTTGGCGCTGGTGCCACCACCGCTGCCAGCGGCCTTGGGGGGGATGAAGTAGTTCGCCACCGGATAAAGGGCTCCAAGGGCCACACCGGTCACGGAGCCAAACGTCAGCAGATTCATGAACTGCCGACGACCCATTCCGGGCACATCGCTCGAGGAGAGTTGGGTCATGGCGGACGTTCATCCAGCTCGGATTGCCGACCATTATGGATGCTTAAGTGCCTGTCAAGCTTTGCAACGACTGGTGTCTTCCTGTACCTGCCGCATCAGCTTCTGTGCTTGAAATCACCAACGCCGTGCCCCAGCCGCCAATCAGCGTCGATGAGGTGATTGGCTGTCTACGCCAGCGCTGGCGGGCTACCTACGACCTTCAACTGGTGGTTCGACGCCGCCGTTTGTACCTCCAGGTGATGTGGGCCTATCTGGAGCAACAGTCGTTTCAAATGGACCTCGAGGCCTATCGGCAGCATCTCGGTGAAGTGTTGGATGTTGTGAATCGTCTTGGTTTGGCGGGTGAGGTGCGGGATTGGCTCGCTTCCACCCGTGATAAACCGCGTCTGGGGAAGGCGCTGAGTCTTCCGCTGCAGGCGTCAGGACCAGAGGCGGAAACGCTGATCAAGGAGTTTCTGGTCTGAGCGATTCGGTCAGAGCCACCAGGCCAACTCCGATAAGAAACAGCGCCGTGATGGCTCCAGCGAGAAGCAACATCGTGATGGGATCCGTGGACGGCGTCAGCACGGCTCCAGCAAGGGCGGATCCCAGCACAACCCAGCGCCAGGCACCAAGCATCGGCCGCCAGCGCACCAGCCTCAGGGCACCCAGGAGCAGCTGCAGCACCGGCAGCTGAAACGCCAGCCCGGTCGCCAGCATCAGTAGAAGAACAAAGTCCAAGTAGCGCTCGATCGACCAAAGCGGCTCAACGACATCGGCGCCGTAGCTCACTAGAAAACGCAGTGCGGCCGGCACGAGGGCCCACCAGGCGAAAGCCAAGCCCGCCATGAAGAGAACAGCTGACCCAGCAACGGCGGGGGCGATCAGGCGCCGTTCGCGGACTGTCAGGCCTGGCAGAACAAAAGCCAGGATTTGGAACAGCACATAGGGAAGGGCCAAGGTGAGTCCGGCATAACCGGCCACCTTGAGCGAGACGAACAGAAACTCGCCTGGGGCGAGCTGGAGGAAATGAATGCCGCTGGCTGGCGCCTCGAGCAGCCGCACCAGCGGCTTGACGCCCAGTAGGCAGACCAGTGCACCGATCACTACGGCCAACAGGCTGCGCAGCACGCGTTGACGCAGTTCTTCCAGGTGGTCCACCAGGGGCATCTCCACCTCATTCGGCAGATCAGCATCACCAGGAGCCCTCCCAATGCGAATGGGTGGTGGTGGCTGCAAGGCTGGGGGACCGTCGGGGCGCTCAGACACGGACGCGGGTCGGGCGGCGCAACAGGTCAGCCCGATTGTGGGCTCAGGCTAGGGGCAAGCAGCCGTTGTTCCGCTCGCTGGGGTTCACCCCAGCGGATTTCAGCTTGACCATGGCGCACTGTGCCTGGGGCGGCACCGGGAATCCGTTGCAGTTGATCGGTTGGAACCATCACAACCGCCACCTGCTTGTTGCCACGAGCTCGACTGAAATAGGCGGCCAGATCCGTCGCCATGGCCAGATCTGCTTCGTCGGCAAGTCCGTTGGAGCTTTTCAGCACCACATGACTTCCTGGACATTCCTGGGCATGGAACCAGAGGTCACCGCTTCGGGCCTGGCGAAGAGAAATCCAGTCGTTTTGGCGATGGTTTCGCCCCACCTGAACCGTGAGCCGTCCTGGGGTGATCAGTTCCAGAGGACTGGGCTGATCTTGTCGACGCTGCAGTCGCGCGTCGCGACGGCGCTCCTTGGGCTTTAACAGTTGTTCGAGCTCCTCCCGCAGATCATTCAGGGCGGAGAGTCGTGACTTGTAGTCCTGCCATTCCGCGCTCAGTTGATCCTCGATAAACGTTTCGCTCTCAGTGATCAGTTGAAGACGTTGCTGATGGTGCTCAAGCCGTTGCTCGAGGATCGGGCGTGATCGTCGCAGTTTTTTGGCACGGCGATACAGCGATTGGGCTTCATCCACCTGGTCTCGGCTTGGGTTGCCAAGGCAGAGGAGAGCATCCGCCTGGCTCTGAAGGACCCCGTGTCCGTCGGTGGCCTCGAGGCGATGGCGTTGGTCATCGTGGGCAGTTTGTTCTTTGCTGCGCCATCGCTCCAAGCGTTGTCGTAGCTCATGGCTGACCCTGGCCAAGGCGCGATGTTCCAGGCACTGCTGGTGAAGAGAACCCAGCTTGAGAGCTAGGGAGGGTTGTGGGTTGACACCAGTATCGGGAGATCCCCATACCCTGTAGCGCCCGTCGTTTTCAACCACGAGGACGAACTGTTCAAGGTGGAGTTGGTCCAACCAGAGACACCAACGTTCATAGAGGTCTCGCCACTGGTTGGTCTCCAGGGTGTCCACGGGTTTGTTCAGGTTGTCACCGGCGAGCTGTGCTGCCAGGGCTGGACTTATGCCCTGGTAGGTCTGCTGAAAGGCCTTGCGCAGGGGGATCGGGACGAGAGAGAGTCGAGCCTGCCAGCGTTCAAAGCTTTCCGTTCGATCGGGTGCCAAGCCCTGAAGGGTCGGTGGTGGGCTGTAGGAATCGCCGGTTGAGAGAGGGCGCACACGGGATTGATGCTCACGAACCTGTCTTCCCAGAGCAATGATGCGGCGTTGCTCATCGAGGAGCAGCAGGTTGCTGTGCCGTCCCATCAGCTCAAGCACGAGGATCCTGTGAATCGGTTCACCCGGACGCTGGGCGAAACGGAATTCCACGACTCGCTCAAATCCGCTTTGGTGGAGTTCGACGAGAGCCAGCTGGCGGAGGCTGTGCTGCAACTGTTGCGCGAAGGTGCTGCCGCTGCCGCTGCGCGGGGGAGGGTTGACCTCGACCAGCCGAGGGGCCTCGGCTTGCCAGCTGAGTTCCAGCCATACCATCCCTTTCAGGCTGCGACAGCCCAGTTGAATCGTTCCTGGGTCAGGTTGTTGGGCCTTTTCGAAACGGCTGGGCACCAGCCTTGGACGCAGATCCCAGAGCACCGCGCGAAGCGTGGTGAGATCCATGGGCTGAAGGCTGGTGGAGGCGATCACCGGGAGCACCGGGTGCGGCAGTGGAGCTTCCTACTCTGCTGACCCACGCAGACGCCGCGATGTCCACCAGTGGAAAGCTCACCTTGATTACGGGGCCGAGCGGTGTCGGCAAGGGAACGCTGGTGAACCAGCTTCTGGAACGCCATCCCAAGATCTGGTTGTCTGTCTCGGCAACCACGCGTTCCCCGCGTCAGGGCGAGCAGGACGGCATCAACTACTTCTTCCACAGCCGTGCTGGTTTTGAGGCCTTGGTGGCTGAAGGGGGTTTTTTGGAGTGGGCGGAATTCGCGGGGAATTGCTACGGCACCCCCAGACGTCCAGTTGAAGAACAGTTGGCCGGGGGCCGTCCTGTGCTCCTGGAGATCGAGATGGAAGGTGCGCGCCAGGTGCGTCGAAGTTTCCCGGATGGCTTTCAGATTTTTCTGGCTCCCCCCAGTTTTGAGGAATTGGAGCGCCGGATCCGCGGTCGTGGAACAGATTCTGAGGCAGCCATCCAACTTCGTCTTTCACGAGCACGGGATGAACTCAAGGCCCAGGCCGAATTTGATGTTGTCGTTGTCAATGACAACCTTGATTCGGCCCTGCAACAGCTCGAGCGCTATATGGGGCTCAGCTCTGGGGATCTCAATTGAGACGGGGACTCAGCGTGCATCAAATGGTGCAGATGAGTGATGAAGAACAATGCGCACTGTGCCGGGTGTTGGCTGCCAAAACGTCCAGGTTTTTTCGACCGAGCCTTGGACTCCATTGGAGTCAGTCAACGTAACAGTGCCCATTGTGTTGGCTGTATTTCCGATCAACTGAATCGTGTCGTTTTTAATCGTGCACGTCTTCCAATTTCTGTAGGTCGCGAAACCTTGTTTGGGCCCAAACTGCTTCACGTCTGGATCAGGCCCAACAAAGTAGGCCAAAGCTCCTTCGCGGGTTGGGCGGAAGGTCGTTTCGCCTACGGCATAGGTCGGCTTGAATGCGACTGGGCCGTATTGGTAGCCGTAGGCGGCATCAATGATGGCTGATGCTTTGGCCTTTGCGGCAGTATGTCCACCCTTTTGATATGCCTGGCTGATGGTCAACAGTGCATCACACCAGCCCTTCTGAGCTGCTTTGACTTCCTTAACTGTGATTTGGTTGTCAAAAACCTGAACCTCTACCTGGGCTGCTGTCGGTAGAGAAATCGTGCTGCCAAGAGCAACGGCAGACACAGAGAAACAACCGGCAAGCAACTTGGTATATGGACGTGAGGGGAACGGCGTCATGATGTTCAAGGGTGAGATCTTACTTTTAGCGATATTGATTTTGATTGGCAATAAAAAAGGGAACCCGAAGGTTCCCTGCGTAGGTGAAATTCACAAGTGAATCACATTGGGTGAAACAGAAGATCGGGGAAGAAGCGATTCCACTCGATCAGGATTCCAGCAGTGGCTGTGAACCAGATGGCTGCAACAACAGGTGCGGCTGTAAGAAATTTGTTCATTCTTGAGAAGGCAATGTTTGAAGTCGTCTTAATCAGCGAGGTGAAACAGTCACCTTGCTGTCGTCTTCGAGCAGCTTGCCGCTGGTGAATTCACCAAAAGCAGCCAGCGGCCAAGTGGCTGCTGCCAAAAGGCTCTTGATGGCGATGCTGCGATCGATGAAAATTTCGTAGTTGGCGGCATTTTTGCCGCGGGTGGCTTTCAGGTACTCACGACCAGCCCAACCAATGCATCCGGTGATGTACAGGAACATGATCCCGGGATAGACAAAATCCCCGGCATGGCTCCAGCGGCCATCAACGATCAGATGGGGAAGTCCATCTGCTCCACAAGATGCTTTGCTGTACATCTCGAAGCGAGCTTTGGCCTGAGGCGTTGTGGCAGCAGCGGCACGCTGCTGGAAGCGAGCACTTTCTGAGCAAGGTGTGAGGCCAGCCACATCCGCCTTCGCGACGGGGGCGAAGCCGAACACCAGGAGTGCTGAAAGCACGACGGCGAAGAGACGACGCATCGGAACGATTCCTCTGAACGGTGCCCCGAAAGGGCAAGATGTCACAAGTCGGAGAGTAGGGGAGGGGCATCACTTCGATGCATGCGGTGCTTGCCCTCGAAACAAGTTGTGACGAGTCCGCTGCTGCGGTTCTTCGTCGTGATGACCACGGTCGGATTGAAGTGCTGGCCTCACAGATTGCATCCCAGGTGGAGGAGCACGCTCTCTGGGGTGGCGTTGTGCCAGAAATCGCCTCCCGTCGCCATGTTGAGGCCCTGCCTGGGTTGATTGCGGCGGTTGTTGATGAGGCTGGTCTGGCCTTGGGTCAGCTGGATGCCATTGCAGCCACGATCACGCCGGGGTTGGCCGGGGCTCTGATGGTGGCGTCGGTGACCGGCCGCACTCTTGCGGCATTGCACCGGCGTCCCTTTCTTGGCATCCACCATCTGGAGGGCCATCTGGCCTCGGTGATGCTTGGAGAGGACCCTCCTCAGGCTCCCTATCTGGTGCTGCTGGTCAGTGGAGGTCACACCGAACTGATTTTTGTGGCCGTTGACGGGGGCATGAAGCGTCTTGGTCGAAGTCATGACGATGCCGCTGGCGAAGCCTTCGACAAGGTGGCTCGCTTACTGGATCTTGGTTATCCCGGAGGCCCAGCTATTCAGGCCGTTGCTGAAACGGGTGATCCAACATGTTTCAAGTTGCCTAAGGGTCGGATTTCATTGCCGGGCGGGGGGTTCCATCCCTACGACTTTTCGTTTAGTGGGCTCAAGACCGCCATGCTCCGCACGGTCGAAACACTCCGACAGACAACGGATCCACTGCCTCTTGCAGACCTGGCCGCCAGCTTCGAACAGGTGGTGGCCGATGTTCTTGTGCAGCGCAGCCTCCGCTGTGCTGAAGACCATGGTGTTGGCCAACTGGTGATGGTGGGCGGCGTCGCGGCGAACCGCCGCCTGCGCCAGTGCATGCTTGAACGCGGGCAGGAGCGGGGAATTGCTGTCTCAATCGCTCCTCTCGCGTACTGCACAGACAACGCCGCGATGATCGGTGCAGCGGCCTTGATGCGCCTGAGCCAGAACACAGGCTCGACGTCTCTTGAATCCGGGGTCGCCCCTCGCTGGCCCTTGGACCAGGCCAATGCTCTTTATGCAACAGATCCACCCTTTTAAGAAAGCCTTTTAGGCTTGTGCCCACTCTTCGGCACCAGCGTCGTGGACCAACCCGAATCCAGATCAGATTCCCCGGCGCCCGTGGAGGCTGAAGAACTGAATGCTTGGAAGCGGGGCTTCACTCCTCAGGCTGAGATCTGGAACGGTCGCCTGGCGATGATCGGCCTGTCTGCCGGGATCGCTGTCGTTTTGCTGGTGCGTGTGTTCAGCGGAGGTTGATCAGCTCCGGCCCCGTAGGGCTTGAGCCAGCTCATTGGGTTTGAGGCTCACGGCAACAGCCTGATCTCCCTCGATCCGATCCGACTCCACCAGGGCCAGAAGGGATTGATTGGTCGTCACCATCCCGTCGAAGCCGCTGCGTTCCATGATTTCCTCCACCTCATCGAGGGCCCCCCGCTGGATGTAGTCCTTGCAGGCGTCTGTGTTGATCAGGATGTCGTGATAAGCCGCCCGCTTCCCATCGGTGGTCTTGATGAGTCCCTGGGCAATCACCCCGATCAGTGCCTCTGACAACGACCGGCGCACGCTCTCTTGCTCTTCAGGGGGATACATGCCAAGGACCCGTTCCACGGTCTTGACCGCTGAATTGGTGTGAAGCGTTCCGAAGACCAGATGGCCGGTCTGCGCGGCTTCGAGCGCCGTGGATAGCGTTTCTTGATCCCTAATTTCGCCCACCAAGATCACGTCCGGGTCTTCCCGCAAGGCAGCCCGTAATGCGTTGTGGAACTTCAGCGTGTGCAACCCCACTTCGCGATGACGGATGAGGGACTTACGACTTTCGTGCACGAATTCCACGGGGTCCTCGATCGTGAGGATGTGTCGAGCTTCGTTGCGGTTGATCCAATCGATCATGGCCGCCAGCGTTGTGCTCTTGCCAGACCCTGTCGGTCCAGTCACCAGGATTAGTCCCTTCGGACGGGCCGCGAGACCTTCCAGCACGCTTGGGAGATTCAGCTGCTCCATGCTGAGGATTGTCTGCGGAATCAGGCGCAGCACCATTGCCGGCCCCCGCAGCGAATCCATCAGGTTGATGCGCACGCGCACGAAGGCGAAAGCATGGGAGCCGTCAAATTCCTTGTCGCTGATGAAGGCATCGATTTGCTGAGGCGTCAGGATTTCCTGGAGCCATCCCTGAAAAACATCGGCATCGGTCACGGGCCATTCCGTGCCCTGGATGTCCCCTCGGGCTCGGTAGCGCGGGACTTCTCCAACCCCCAGGTGCACATCGGAATGGCCGGCTTCATGGGCGATGCGAACGATCTCTTCCAGGCTTGGAGAACCACCCTTCGCCGCTTTCGGCCCTGGGCTCTGGATGACCGGAGTCACTGCAGGGCTCCGTACTGACGTCTTAGAGGTCCGGTCTGACGTCGGGCGCGGCGGGAAGCTGGGGGGGAAAACCGGCTGAGCCACGGTGATGGCGAGAGATTCCCCTTCAGGATTGTCCCGATGCTGAGGCTGGCAAGGTTTTCTCACTGTTCTCTCCGGGTTGACGCCCGTAAACTCCAGCGGTCCGTCTGGATGGAATGGCTGAACAGCCCCGCGTCACGATCGTTCTGGGAACGCGTCCGGAGGCGATCAAGCTGGCTCCGGTGATCCGGATGTTCCAGGCCTGTAATGCGCTGAAGACTCGGGTCGTCCTGACCGGTCAGCACCGTGAAATGGTGGCCCAGGTGATGGATCTATTTCATCTCCAAGCTGATCAGGATCTCAACCTGATGGCGCCTCGCCAAACCCTGACGCACGTCACCTGTGCAGCGCTTCAAGGGCTGCGCGAAGACTTTCAGGCCTATCCCCCGCAGTTGGTCCTGGTTCAAGGTGATACCACCACGGCCTTTGCCGCTGGCCTGGCAGCGTTTTACGAGCAGATTCCGGTTGGGCATGTGGAGGCTGGTCTGCGGACCGACAATCTTCTGGACCCCTTCCCTGAAGAAGCCAATCGTCGACTGCTCTCTCAGATTGCGTCACTTCACTTCGCGCCAACGGCTAAGGCGGAAACCAATTTGAAAGCATCCGGTGTTGTCGGAGAGATCTCCGTGACTGGAAACACAGTGATCGATGCGTTGTTGCTGATGGCGGAATCGGCGCCGGATATCCAGTTCGATGGACTCGACTGGGCCCAACAGAGGGTGATCCTGGCCACCGTGCATCGGCGGGAGAATTGGGGTGATCGTCTCCATGACATCGCTGCAGGCATGCTGCAGGTGCTGGATCGATACCCCGACACGGCCCTCCTGCTGCCCATGCATCGCAATCCAACGGTGCGTGAGCCATTGCAAGCTCTTCTGGGGAGTCATCCCCGTGTCGTTCTGACCGAACCTTTGGATTACGACCGGCTTGTTGCGGCGATGAAAGGCTGCTGCCTGCTGCTGACCGATTCCGGCGGTCTCCAGGAGGAAGCTCCTGCGCTCGGCAAACCTGTTCTGGTCTTGCGGCGAACCACGGAGCGGCCGGAGGCCGTTGATGCGGGAACGGCTCGGCTGGTGGGCACCGATCCCGATGTGATTGTGGAAGAGACCTCGCGCCTGCTTGGGGATCCCACGGCCTATGAAGAGATGTCCCGCGCCGTTAATCCCTTCGGCGATGGTCACGCCAGCGAACGCATTCTTGAGCGGTGTTGCCGCCACCTCGGAGTCTGAGGCGCTGCTGAGCAGCGATGGCTGCTATCGCTGGTGGCTGCGGCGTTGCCTGGGCGCTGGGGAGGGTTGCCTGCTTTTCATCGGACTGAACCCCTCAAGGGCTGATGGACAGCGCGATGACCCGACCCTGCGTCGATTGATTGGCTTCACAAGGGAATGGGGATATCGGGAATTGGTCGTTCTCAATTTGTTTGCTCGCATCTCGCCATCGCCTGCGGCGCTGCTCAGGGTGAAGGATCCAATTGGTGTTCGGAACGACTATTTCCTGATGCGATGGCTCAACCACTGGTCCCTGATGCCTGGGGTCGATCTCTGGTGCGGTTGGGGGGTGAATGGGGCGCGACTGGATCGGGCTCAGGCCGTTCTTGACGGGATTCAACAGTTGCTTGCTGAGCGCAAACGATCTGTTCCCGATTCTCCTCACCCTTTGATGTTGGGGTTGACGGCCTCGGGACAGCCACGCCATCCGCTTTATGCCCCGCGACGGGCAGGTCTTCACCCTTTTCTCTGGGCAGACCCTGAACCGATCCGTCATCCTGTGAAAACCATGACGGATGTCCTTCCGCACTGATGTCCCGCACGCCTCGCCGTTATGCCGTCCATCTCCACCTTGTGGGAGGGCAGACCGAGCGCGTGTTCTTCCCGAAACTCGAGACCTTTCAGGAGTGGTACCAAGGTTTGGTCAATGCCGAGACGCAGGGCGGCTTCGTCAACGTTCCCATCAGCGATCTGGAGGGTGAATATCTGGTCGTTCGGCCCCAGGCTGTGATTGGCGTGCGCGTGGAACCTCAGTTCTCCTCCGTCGATGACGCCTGAGCGTCTGGGCCTCCTCTGGGGCGTCACTGTGTTCTCGGGTGCTTCGGCGCGCCTTCTAGCGGCTACGTCTGGATTGCCTGGAGTTGTTCTGCTGCTCCTGTCTGGGCTGCTGATCGGTCGCTCGGGTTTGGGTTGGGTGGAACCCCTCGACCTTGGCTCCGGGCTTGGGACTGTGGTGGGTCTGCTGGTCAGCCTGGTGCTGTTCGACGGCGGACTCAATCTCCGCCTGCCCGGTGACACGATCAAGGCCACGGTGCAGCGCATCGCAGCCCTACGCCTGTTGATCTCCCTTGGAGGTGGTCTGGTGGCGGCCCATTGGCTTGCTGGCCTCAGCTGGTCGCTTGCCGCCGTCTTCAGCGCCATCGTGCTAGCCACGGGGCCAACGGTGGTCACCCCGTTGGTGCGTCAGATTCGGCTCGCACCGCCTCTGGGTGAAGTTCTTGAGGCTGAAGGACTGGTCCTTGAGCCCATCGGCGCTGTTTTAGCCCTGTTGCTGTTGGAGCTTGCTATTGGCAATCTGCATGGCTGGCGTGAGGTCATGCTCGGCCTGTTGTATCGATTGGGTGGCGGTGTGCTGATCGGCGGGAGCGTCGGCTGGCTCTTGTCAGAGGTCCTGAGACGACTCAATCCCGATCAGTTGAAGGGGTTACCGCTTCAGCTCAGCCTGGGTTTGCTGTTTCTGATGTACGGCGTCAGTGAGTGGCTGCTGCCTGAATCAGCCCTTCCCGCTTCGGTGGCAGCAGGCATCGTCGTCGGTCGCCGTCCAGGACCGCACACCGCCGAACTGGATGGTCTGATTCAGGAACTGGCGCAGTTGGCGATCACCATGCTCTTTCCGCTTCTGGCGGCTGACGTGTCTTGGGCTGAACTCAGTCCGCTCGGTTGGGGCGGGATTCTGTGTGTGCTGTCGTTGATGCTGGTGGTGCGCCCGATCGGCGTAGGGGTGGCCACAATTGGCCTTCCGTACAACCTTGAGCAACGCCTGTTTCTGGGTTGGCTCGCTCCTCGAGGAATCGTTACTGCATCAGTGGCCTCACTGTTCGCCATACGTCTCGAACAGGCCGGCATTTTGGGGGCTGGACGTCTTCAGGGGCTGGTGTTTCTGACAATCCTGATGACCGTTGGTCTGCAGGGCCTTACTGCTCAACCGTTAGCTCGGGCTCTCGGTCTGGTCAAAGGCGATGACGTTGAACCAATGTCAGCTGAGGCAGCGCCGCAGACGCGGCAGGTCCTCACCGATTCGGGCCAGCAGTGACCATGTTGTGATCAAATCCGGTCCTTGAAGACGCCCAAGCAATGCGGCGCGCAGGGATTTCATCACCACTCCTTTTTTCACACCGGCTGCTTTGGCGGCATCCCCCAACCAGGCCTTGGCTTGATCGGTATCCATGCCATCCCATGGTTTGCTCTCAAGGCGCTCAATCAGGTTGGTGACGGCCGCTTTCGCTCCGTCGACCGCCAGTTGCTCAAGAGCATCCTCCTGGAGTTCAGGACATTCAAAGAACGGTGCCGCCTGATCGACGCCGTCGTTCAGCAGGGTGAGCGACGGGCCCAGCAAGGCACAGAGGTCGAGGCTCCAACTGTTGCTGTTGGGTTGCTCCCAACCGCGCCCAGCCCAAAGTGGTGTCAGCTTTTTCAGGAGATGCTCCGATGTCCAGCCATGCAAAACCTGGGCGTTGAGCCAGTTGAGCTTGTCCCAGTCGAAGCGGGCACCTGCTTTGTTGACACGCTCGAAGCTGAAGACGGCAGCGGCCTCGCTCAAGCTGAATCGTTCCTCCATGCCTTCCGGAACGGACCAACCCAAAAGGGTCATGTAGTTGGCAATGGCGTCAGGGGTGTATCCCATGGCGCGGAAGTCATTGATGGACGTCACGCCATCTCGTTTGGAGAGTTTGCGTCCCTCAGAATTGAGGATGAGAGGGGCGTGGGCAAAGGTGGGTAACGGCAGACCTAGCGCCTCGTAAAGGAGCAGTTGCTTGGCCGTGTTGGCAATGTGGTCTTCACCGCGGATCACGTGGGTGATCTCCATGGCGGCGTCATCCACCACCACCACAAGGTTGTAAAGAGGGTCTCCGATCACGTCGGCTGGTGCCCGACGGGCAATGACCATGTCTCCGCCGAGGTCTGAGCCGCGCCAGCTCATGGCGCCACGCACCAGGTCGTTCCAGCGGATCTCGGCGGCGTCATCAATCCGAAAGCGAATCACTGATTCACGCCCCTCCGCCTGAAAGGCTTGCTCCTGATCCGGTGTCAGATTCCTGTGACGGTTGTCGTAGCGCGGAGCCTGGTTGGAGGCTTTTTGCGCATCGCGCATGGCCGTGAGTTCCGATTCGCTGGCGTAGCAGCGGTAGGCCAATCCTTGATCGAGCAGGGACTGAATCGCCTCACGATGCTGGGAGACCCGTTCGCTCTGGATGACGGGCTCCTCATCCCAGTTGAGCCCGAGCCATTGCAAGCCCTCAAGGATGTTCTGGGTGAACTCCGGTTTTGATCGCTCTTTATCGGTGTCTTCGATGCGGAGCACGAATGTTCCCTGCTCATGCTTGGCGTAAAGCCAGTTGAAAACAGCTGTTCGCGCCGTTCCAATATGAAGCGTGCCCGTTGGGCTAGGGGCCAATCGAACGCGCACCATCGATGCTCTTGGTGGTGAGAACGGGACCGACGGGATTCGAACCCGCAACTTCCGCCGTGACAGGGCGGTGCTCTAACCGGTTGAACTACGGTCCCAGATCAAAGCAAGCTTTTTAGGAGTGTTCCTCAGAACAGCTTGACCTGAGTCGCCTTGGCGACCTGATCAGTATCAACCGTCGCCCTGCCCTCCGTCAACAACATGAAGTGAGGAAGAAGCTTTATTTGTCATCAGATCGCTGCCATTAAAAAAATCCCGACGACTGTGTCGTCGGGACAAGCAGCTCACATCGGTTGAAAACCGACAGAACAAAGTTCAGGGGCGGAATCCAGCTGGTTCAATCAGCCGAACCTGATTGCCACGAGCGGTGAACTCACGACCTTGATCACTTTGAACGACCACACGGCCGCCAGATTTGACGCGTATCACTCGGGCTCGGACCCAGCCAAGGGCGGCTGACTCCAACACCTTCACAACATCACCAGGTTGAAGATCCAACTCCATGCTCAGAACCGGGAAACTGCACGAGGGGAACATCGGACGCGCCGTGGAGGACTCGAACCCCCGACATCAGGTTTTGGAGACCTGCGTTCTACCAACTGAACTAACGGCGCAAGGCGATGAACCCCTAAGCCAACGTTGTTGGCAACTGATTGAACGAGGTCGAAACCTCAGCGATCGAAGCGCTGCTTCACGCGGGTGGCCTTGCCCACCCGTTCCCGCAGATAGAAAAGCTTCGCCCTGCGCACTTTACCGCGCCGCTCCACCTTGATGGAAGCCACCTGGGGGCTATGAACCATGAACACCCGCTCGACACCGATGCCTTGGAAAATCCGCCGCACCGTGATGGTCTGATTGAGGCCTCCATGGCGTTTGGAGATCACCACGCCCTCGTAGGGCTGCACGCGTTCTTTGTTGCCCTCACTGATCCGCACGCCAACACGAACCGTGTCGCCCACGTAGATCTCAGGAAGATCATCCTTCTGCTGAGCCGTCTCAAAGCCGCGAATAAGAGCCTCGGCGCTCAGCTTTTTTGTTGGAGAGCTAGCAGCCTTGTTGGGCTTCGCCTCTGAGGCCTCAGGTGCTGTATCCACAGCCGCTTCGGTGTTCTCGTCGGTCACCACTGTGTCCTTCGAATCGGCTGCCATCCCAGCTCCGCGTTGAATCGCCAAACTATGAGTGTACCTTCCGGCGCCATCGTTCGATCAGGAGCACTGCGCCTGTGATCAGCATCCACAACAGGCCAACTGCGTTGAGAAGCACGACGACCGGTTCCAGCGTGGATCCAAGCCATTCCCCTTCATGCACCACCATCAACCAGTGCACCTGTTCGCGGCTCGCTCCGAACCAATCACGGGCCAAGCGATAACTGACGCCGGAGAACACCGTCACCAGCAGTGGCGCCAGAACGAATGGTGCAACGCTTCGGTGCAGTTCGCGCAAGCGCACAAGCAGCGTCATGACCGGCATCAATTCGGTTGCTGTTGATAGCGTGACGGAAATTCGGTTGAGCCATGAATCTCTTTGCTGATCTTCTGGCATCCACCCAGGCTGCGCAGGGGCAGGTGACAGCAACCGGGCCGCGGATCCAGAAGCGTCGAGGTGTTGAGATCAAATCGGCGCGCGAGGTGAAGATCATGCGCCAAGCCAGTCACATCGTTGCAACCGTGCTCCGCGAAGTGATGGGAATGGTGGAGCCTGGTCAAACCACTGGGGATATCGATGCCTACGCCGAAAAACGCATTCGGGAAATGGGCGCGACCCCGAGCTTTAAGGGATATCACGGGTTTCCAGCGAGCATCTGCGCCAGCATCAACAACGAGGTGGTGCATGGCATTCCCAGTGCGAAGCGGGTGATCCGGCAGGGCGATCTGCTGAAAGTTGACACCGGCGCGTACTTCGAGGGCTACCACGGCGACAGCTGCATCACGATCTGCGTGGGTGATGCCCCCGAGGAAGCTCAGACGTTGAGCCGTGTTGCCAAGGAGTCCTTGATGGCTGGTCTCAGCCAAGTCAAAGCCGGTAACACCCTGCTGGATATCGCTGGAGCGGTTGAAGACCACGTCAAGGCCAACGGTTTCAGTGTCGTGGAGGATTACACCGGCCACGGTGTGGGCCGGAACCTGCACGAAGAACCCTCCGTGTTCAACTTCCGCACCGATGAGCTTCCTAACGTCACCCTGCGTCCCGGCATGACCCTGGCCATTGAGCCAATCCTCAATGCTGGCAGTAAGGCATGCCGCACACTCCGAGATCAGTGGACTGTCGTCACCCGCGACGGATCGCTTTCCGCGCAGTGGGAACACACTGTTCTGGTCACCAGCGACGGGTGCGAGATCCTCACTGATCGGGGCGACTGAGGATCTGGCTGTAGATCCTCCGTCCGAGCTCGGTCAGGGGCATCAAGACATAGGTCAGTGGGTTTGGGGTCACGATCACGAGGCGAAACCCCCAGCCGGCTTGGCGCAGCACCTGTTCAGCAACGAAATCGGCTCCCATGACCCCAATGGGATTGAGCGATGAGCGGAAGGGGCCGAGCACAAGCTTGCGCAGGATCAGGGCTTCGCGCCCTGATGGATCGAGCACAGCACCACGGATGCTCACCAGCTGACCCAACATTCGTTTGGTGAGTTCGTACACCGGACTGACGGCAGGCTGAATTTCCGCTTCTGAGGTGTTGACCCACACTTCTTTTGGACAACCCCGGGTTGAGGTTCTGCTGATGGCCTCAAAACGCTGCATCAGCCGCCAGCTGCTCAGGGTGTTGATCTCCAGGGCTTGATTAATCACGTCAGGGCTTTGGTCGCCCTGAGGATTGATTCCATGGTTGAGAACTAGAACATCGATGTCCGCCAGATCGGCGTCCAGGCTGGCTTCGTTGCCGCAGCTCCAGCTCACCCAGCGGTGGGGGCCATCCGTTTGCTCTGGAGGTGTCGCACCGTGCGTGAAACCGATCACGTGGGCGCCTGCGCCACGAAAGCAACGGGAGAGGGCTACGCCCAGAGCTCCGCGCGCGCCTGTGATGCCGATGGTTCGGCCGTGGAAGGGGGACTGGGCCATGGGGCCAGCTTGGGGCATCCTTGAATCGACTGAACCAGGAACCCAACACCAGCTGTGTCAGATGCTGCCCAACTGGTTCTGTTTGCTCCCTATTGCGGTGGTGTCAGTCGTGAGCAGGATCTCGCCGCAGCCCTGCAGATCCTGCGTCGCGGTGAATTGGAGGGGCGGCGTCCCGTTGCCGGAATGGATGGATACCCCTATGAACTCCGCTGGAACGGGGTCGCTGCGCCCCTGGAGAGGCTGGAATGCGAACTCCGTTTTCCTGGTCATACAGAGGGGGATGTTGATTTCTCTCTGGTGACTCATCAACTGGTGGCCTGGCTGATGGATCGCTCTCATCCGCAGCGATCGGAGCCGGACCTCCCCGATGGGTTCTGGCAGTGGCTGTTGATTGAGCGCAGTGATGCTCCTGAGCAGGCCTAGATTCATTGATGACAGGCATCACCTCTATGGGAACGACACTGTTGATCGGATCGTGCGAGCCGTTCAGTGGGAAGTCGGCCCTAGTTCTGGGAATTGCCCAGCAGCTTGCGCGAGCCGGACAGCAGATCCGCTTTGGAAAGCCCTTGGCCACCAGCCTGGATTGGGATCCAAACCAGGGGCCGTTGCCGGAACCCCTCATCGACGATGACGTTCGCTTTGTTGGTGAAACGCTGAATCTGCCGTCGGAGCGTCTGATTCCATCGATGCATCTGCTGTCTCCGACAACAGCTGCCCAGCGCCTTGGCCTGGGCGAGCTGGATGCAGGCGAAGGTTTCGATGAACTGCGGCAGCAAATAGAGGCCGGCGAAGGACTCACCCTTTTGGAGTGCGCGGGAAGCCTGCAGGAGGGGCTGCTGTATGGCCTCAGCCTGCCGCAATTGGCGACAGGTCTTGATGCCAAGGTCGTGCTGGTGCACCTGTGGCAGGACAGTCGCAGCGTGGATGCTCTTCTGGCGGCCAAGCAGACCCTTGGAGATCGCCTGGTCGGTGTCGTCCTGAATGCTGTCACCCCCGAGGAGGTCGAGAGCTTGGAGCGTCAGGTGGTTCCTGCCTTGCAGGGCCTGGGCTTGCAGGTGTTCGGGGTCATGCCGCGTTCCCCATTGCTGCGCAGCGTCACCGTCGGTGAGTTGGTAAGACGGCTGAATGCGCGGGTGATTTGCTGCCCAGAACGGCAAGAACTGCTGGTGGAAACCCTGAGTATTGGCGCGATGAATGTGAATTCAGCCATGGAGTTCTTCCGCAAACGACGCAACATGGCTGTCGTCACGGGTGCGGATCGCACTGATATCCAGCTGGCTGCTCTGGAGGCTTCAACCCAGTGCCTGATCCTGACTGGAGCGGGGGAACCTCTCCCTCAATTGATCAACCGCGCTGAAGAGCTGGATGTGCCCCTCCTCAAGGTGGAGCACGACACGCTCGCCACGGTGGAAGTGATTGAGCAGGCCTTCGGACATGTGCGGCTGCATGAAGCTGTGAAGGCGACCTATGCCTTCCGTCTTGTGGAAGAGCACTGCAAGCTGGATCAGCTCTTCAGTGCATTGAATCTGACGGTTCAACACGCCTGATGGTTGCTAGCTTCCGATGAAATCAGGCGGCGGGTTTTCCTTGGGTCAGTCACTGGATCTGCCAGCTCTCGATCGGGTTGACACCCTGGCGCAGGAACTTGCACTGTTGCAGGACAAAAGTCAGCGAAGGATCGCCATCCTTGGTAGCCGCCATGTCCCCGTTGTTGCGGTTCATCTGATCGAGTTGGTGGCACGCTCTCTCGTTCAGGAAGGGCATTCCCTGGTCACATCAGGATCCCAGGGGGTAAACGCTGCGGTGATTCGCGGATGTCTGGAGGTGGATCCCTCCAAGCTCACGGTTTTGTTGCCCCAGAGCCTCGATCGGCAGGTGCCTGAAATCCGTGATCTCCTGGATCGTGTGCTGCACCTTGTTGATAAGCCCGAGCAGGACGATCTGCCTTTGCCCATGGCCAGCAGTTTGTGCAATCAGGAGATCATCAACCGCTGTGATCAGTTGATCTGCCTCGCGTTTCATGACAGTGAAACGCTGCTTGCAAGTGCGCGAACGGCAGAAGATATGGGGAAGGTGGTGAGTCTTCTTTATTTCGACTGATCAGCCAGCGGCGCTGATCACGGCCCGTAGCCCCTCGACGTAGCAGACGCCGACGGCCGTCACCCCAGTCGCCCAACAGAGTCCCCTAAGGGGAGGCACATTGCCGACGTAGGCGAACAGATAGACGAAACGGATGCCTGGCCAGATCCACGCTGCAGCGATTGCACTGGTGCTGCTGACACCACTGATCAGACACAACAGCATCGCAGGGGCACCCAGAGTGAGAGCTTCCCAGCTGTTCTCCTGTGCCCAGACCGCGCGCTGACCGAAGGCGGGCAGCCGCTCAAACATCGCCCGTGGTGCCTGCAGATCAGCCATGGTGAAGTCTGCTTTGGCCCTTCCGGCGCCGGTAAGCACGATGCTCACCATCACGACTCCTCCCATCAGACAGAGGGCCCAGGCAAACGCAGGAGTCATCGATTTCGATCAGGTCCGGCGACCATAACGGGCCTTGGATGACTGCAACCTTGAAGGGGGCGGTGGCTTTCTAAGCTGGACGATCGACACGCTCGCGACATGGCCAGTACGTATTCATTCGACGTGGTCTCTGACTTTGACCGTCAGGAGCTGGTGAACACCCTCGATCAGGTGCGTCGCGATGTGGGCAACCGTTATGACCTCAAGGATTCCAACACTGAGATTGATCTGGAAGAGACAGAGCTGGTGATCACCACAGCCAGTGATATGACGCTTCAAGCTGTGGAGGATGTGCTTCGAACCAAAGCGACCAAACGCAACCTTTCACTCAAAATTTTTGATTTTCAAACTCCTGAAACGGCGGGGGGAAATCGGGTGAAGCAGGTGGTGAAGCTGCGTAAGGGCCTTAGTCAGGAGATTGCTAAAAAACTAAGCAAGATGGTGCGTGACGAACTGAAGAAGGTGACGGCTGCAATCCAGGGTGAAAGTGTGCGGATCACGGGTAAGAATAAGGACGATCTTCAGGCTGCTATTCAACTTGTAAAGAGCAAAGAAGATGAACTTGATGTACCTCTACAGTTTGAGAACTATCGCTGATCAGACGGATGCAGGGCCTGATGTTGAGTTGATCCAAAGCCGACGAATGGCTTGGGATGTATTGCAACGATCATGCCTGCACTAACAAAAGCATGTTGATTCACCGCCCCACTCGTGGAGATTGGTTGCATGGATGCGGGGATCCCCAGGAGTGTCTCTTGATGCAGGCAGGCTTGGATTCCATGACGCAAGCCCTTGAGGCAACATGTTTCCAAGGGACATGTTGTGGTAATTTTAATTAAATTTCTTTGTTTTAGTGGGTAGTTACGCCATCGCGGTTCGTGTTTTTGATGGCGAGGCTCCCTACTTGCAGTCTTTTATTGATCATCATCGTCGCCTTGGTGTTGACACTTTTTATCCTGTGATTGCTCCAGGAGCGGCGCCATTGTGCAGAGAGATATTCGCAAAAAATGAGATTCAATTCCATGAGTCTGAAGGGCAAAAGATTTCCAGTGTTCAGGATCTGATTCGAGAGGATTATGTTGCTGTTATTGATGCTGATGAATACTTGCATCCAGGTTTGTTCCGATTCCTTGAAGAGGAAAATATTGAATCTCTCCTGATGCCATGGAGACTGACAGCATCCATGGATGATGATTTCTTTGAGTCTGCTCAAAAGAGATTTTTTGTTTTCCCCCAGGTGAAATCAATCGTCAAAACATCTGCACTTAAGCGGCTTCGTCTTCATGCATCTAACACCCATGGATCCGGTCGTTGCCTTGGTGTTGACCAGGGTCAACAATTTCCTGTTCAGCACTACTACCTCCGTGGTCTGGATGATCTCCTGTTGAAAGAAGGCGGTGTGGTTAAGCGAACTCTTGCACAGAGTTCAGGGCGTAAGCAGGTGAATCTGAATGCGGATAATGATTCGATGGATTTCCCAAGCCGTCATGCTCGTGTGGCATTCCTATTAAATGTTCTCGATTCCATGCCCGAGCAGATCGACCCCTACTGCATGTCGTTGGATCGGTCCATGTTGAATCATCTTCGGGACAATGTTGATGGTGACCCAGAGGCGGCCAAACAAGAGCTTCGCGAAAGCGTTGTGAAGATCCAAAAGGTGTATCGGCATCGCACGATTGATCGAGAGATTAGGGCGACGCAGCAACTGCTTGCTTCTGACCCACATAAGGTCAGCTATCAGAAAAGAGTGCTGAAATTGCTTCGTGGTGATTTTAAATTTCGTCGGTCATGGCTTGGATTTATTGAAAATGCTCGGGATTCGTTGTTGATGTTTAGAGATGGCTCGTAAGCCTGAAGGGTGGTTGTAGGCCTGCATCTCAACTTGGTGGTCAGAGTCATCGTTCACGGCATGATCGAATGATTTACCTGAAAGTGTCATGATCTCGGGCCCGTCGCCCGTCAATGATCCGGGCGAGTTCCAGCACATAGCCCGCTGTGCACCAGCGGCCGTGACTGCGGGATCGGTTTTCTGTGTCCGAGCGGATCTCTGCGGTTTCGGCCATCAGAAGATCAAGTTCTCCTTGCGGCAGGTCATACAGCTCCTGCAATTCCAGCTCCCGGTTCAGCAGATGGCTGCGAAACCATTTGCGGGTTTGCTCCTGGGGGGGGACGTCTCGGCTCAAAGTGCATTACAGCGTTGATGTGCCATTCTCCGGCTATGCAGATCCTTAGCTGGGCCCAGTTTGATCAGGCTGTGCAGCTGTTGGCTTCACGGTTTGCAAATTCAGCGGTGACCGGGGTTTACGGGGTCCCTAGAGGGGGGCTTTGCCTCGCGGTTGCACTGAGCCATGCCATGGATCTCCCCATGCTGTCATCACCAGAACAATCGGCGTTGATTGTGGATGATGTCTATGAAACCGGGCGCACGTTGAAGGTGTTGAAGACTCAGGTGCCTCAGGCATCCTTTGCCGTGTGGGTTAGCAAGAGCTGTCCTAACTGGTGGACGGCAGCCGTGGTTGCAGAGTCGTCGGAATGGGTGGTGTTCCCCTGGGAAAACCTCGAAAAGGCTCGTGCGGATGAGCAGGCCTATCGCTCCTCGCGTGGGCTGTGATGACGTCCTTGCGCACGATTTATTTGGCGTCTCCTTACGGCTTTTCCGCCCAGTGGAAGCGGCTGTTGTTGCCAGAGTTCATCGGGGCGTTGGAAGCCCTGGGGTTAGAGGTGTGGGAGCCCTTTGCGCGAAATGGTCAGGTGAATTTGGCGGAACCCGGTTGGGCCTATCGCGTTGCCCAGCGGGACTTGCAGGATGTGCGTGATGCTGATGCCCTGTTCGCGATCGTGAATGGAACGCCACCTGATGAAGGGGTGATGGTGGAACTTGGTGCCGCGATTGCTCTTGGTAAGCCAACATTCCTGTTTCGGGATGACTTCCGTCGCTGTACGGATTCTGAAGAATATCCACTCAATTTGATGTTATTTGCAGGCCTTCCAGAGGTTGAATGGCCGCAGTACGTTTATAGCGACTTGTCTGAAATTAGTGATCCTCAGAAAGCCTTGGCACGCTGGGCTCACTCTTGATTTTTGTCTGCGAATCAACAGCGTAGTTCTGTGTTTTCTTTTTGGGCTGAATGGTAAAAATTAATAGAAATATTGTTTTTCTAGAAGCTTATTGTGGTGCTGGCGGGAGCGATGAAATTTTGTTTGAGGTGTTTTCATGTGTCTTTTGATTCGACTGTGCGAGGCTTAGTTGTATGGGTAATGATCTTGATCAAAATGTTGCCCTGTTGATCAATTGATTCGAATTTATTTTTGTAATTATCGATTGCTGTTTGGCGCGCCAAGCTGAAATGGTGCTGGGAGAAGTTGGTCAAGCTGCATGGTGCCAACACCGTCGATGCTGACATGGGCATCGCTCGGAAGGAGTTCTTGCATCACCTGGCGGCAAGCGCCGCATGGCATGCGTGAGTTAGGCAAGGCATCGGTCTGGGCATCGATACAGCTCACGGCCAGTGCAATTGGTTGTTTGCCCAGGCTGATGGCAGTAAACAGCGCAACGCGCTCCGCGCAGATGCTCAGTCCATAGCTGGCGTTTTCAACGTTGCAGCCGTCGATCACGCTCCCGTCTTCGCACCGTACGGCGGCACCCACATGGAAGTTCGAATAAGGGCAATGGGCACGCTTGGCGGCTTGCCGAGCCTGCACCAGAAGCGCCTCAGCGTTGTTCGCGGCAGGAGCCATGGGCTGTTTCAAGAAGGCTGCTCAGGGTTTGTGTCCCACCGGATTGGGTTAGGCGGGATTGCTGACTGAGTTTGAAACCGTTTTGCACGTCGATAATCAGATCGCCGCTCACGGCGACACGACTGTCGCGGCCTGGGCTTGTTGATCCCCCGCCATTGCTGAATTGGAGAGGACCCAAGGGGGCTTCGTAGGACCAGTGATAGGTCATCCCTGAGCGTTCAATCTGCTCAACACCGGAACTGCTGAATCGTTCCACCAGAGGTGTGAGCCTGCTCTCGATCACCGTGGCTGGATCGATGCTGGGTTTGCCACCACCCCGATCAATCTGGAATTGCTGTTGTTCAAGCTGACGAATGCCAGGAATGGGTTGGTCTGACCACCGGCTCTCCACGGTCTGGATGGTGCAGACCAGTGGAGGGGGCGGAGGTGCTGAGGCCACCACGGCGGGATCAGGCCGCGGCCGCGAAGCTTTCGCGGAAGGCATTGATCGTGGCTTCGATGTCGGCGTCGGAGTGCGCCAGGGAGGTGAAGCCGGCTTCGAAGGCGGAAGGTGCGAGATAGACGCCCCGCTCGAGCATGGCGCGGTGCAGCCTGCCGAACCGTTCCGAATCCGTGGCCTTGGCTTCCTCGAAGTTACGCACAGGGCCTTCGCAGAGGAAGAAGCCGAACATGGCGCTGACACTGGCGGTTGTAATCGGCACGCCGGCGGCCTGTGCTGCTTCCTTGATGCCCGCCACGAGCTTCTGGGTGGTGGCGGTCAGCTTGTCGTAGATACCGGGCTGCTTGAGCAATTCAAGGGTCTTGATACCTGCAGTCATCGCTAAGGGATTACCGCTGAGGGTTCCGGCCTGATACATCGGGCCTGCAGGCGCCACCATTCCCATGATGTCGGCGCGGCCGCCATAGGCGCCAACTGGCAGACCACCACCAATCACCTTGCCCATGGTTGTGAGGTCTGGGGTGACACCGAAATGGGCTTGGGCGCCGCCGTAGCTGATCCGGAATCCAGTCATCACTTCGTCGAACACGAGCAGAGCTCCGTTCTCCTTGGTGAGTTCGCGTAGCCCCTCGAGGAAGCCCGGTTCCGGCTGAATGAAACCAGCGTTACCGACGATCGGCTCGAGAATGACGCCAGAGATGGCGTCGGGGTTCTCTGCAAACAGAGCTTTAACGGCCTCTAGATCGTTGTATGGAGCCGTCAGGGTGTTGGCGGTGGTGCTGCGGGGCACGCCTGGAGAATCGGGCAGCCCAAGGGTTGCCACTCCGGAACCAGCCTTTACCAGGAACATGTCCGCATGGCCGTGGTAGCAGCCCTCGAACTTGATCACCTTGTCGCGGCCGGTGTAGGCGCGCATCAGTCGCAGCACAGCCATGCAGGCTTCCGTACCGCTGTTGACAAACCGCACCATTTCAACGCTGGGAACAGCGTCGATCACCATCTCGGCCAGGGTGTTCTCCAGGGCACAAGGAGCTCCGAAGCTGGTGCCCTTTTCGACCGCCTCCTGCAGTGCTGCGATCACCTCGGGGTGGGCGTGGCCGCAGATAGCAGGCCCCCAGCTGCCGATGTAGTCGATGTATTTATTCCCATCCACGTCCCAGGCGTAGGGACCCTTGACCCGATCGAACACGATCGGCTGACCGCCGACCGACTTGAACGCCCGCACAGGGGAGCTGACGCCTCCGGGCATCAGGGCCTGTGCTGCTCCGAAGATGGCTTCGGAATGGCTGGTGTTCAACGCGGGAGCTGTCACTGGAACCGACGCCAAAGGGCTGATGCAAACCGTGCAACATCCTGACTCAGGAACGTCCAGTTCTGTTTGCTGTGTTTCTTAATTGCCCACTTCGCAAGCTTTTTGATGCGTAGTCTTGGGTCAGATCGAGATCGCTGTGAGCCACGACTGGTCAGTTCTGGAGAGGGATCTGCGCCGCTGTCTGCCCCCTCGGGCCATCGTGGCGAAGCGTCAGGAACTGCTGAGTTACGACTGTGACGGACTGACGCTTGAGCGTCATTGCCCACCCCTTGCGGTGCTGCCAGAAACCACTGATCAGGTCTCCGCCGTCCTGCGGTGCTGCCATCAACACGGTGTCCCATTCGTGGCTCGCGGCAGCGGTACCGGCCTTTCGGGGGGAGCGCTGGTGGATCAGCAAGCGCTCTTGGTGGTTACCAGTCGGATGCGTCGGGTGCTCGAGCTTGATTTAGCCAATCAGCGGGTCAAGGTTCAGCCTGGGGTCATCAACAGCTGGGTGACGCGGGCTGTGGCGGGTGAAGGGTTCTATTACGCCCCGGATCCGTCCAGTCAGGTGGTCTGCAGCATTGGCGGCAACGTGGCAGAAAATTCAGGAGGGGTGCACTGCCTCAAGTACGGCGTGACCAGCAACCACGTGCTGGGGCTTGAAGTGGTGTTGCCCGACGGAACAACCACCCAGCTGGGTAACGGGCTGGCGGAATCCTGCGAGTTGGATCTACGTGGTGCCTTCATCGGCAGTGAAGGGACGCTGGGCATCGCGACGGCCATCACCCTGCGCCTGCTCCGGGCGCCGGAGTGCGTGAACGTGCTGTTGGCGGATTTCGCCACGATGGAAGCTGCGGGGGAAGCGGTGCGATCTGTGACCGCGAGCGGTTTGCTGCCGGCCGGGATGGAAATCATGGATAACGTCACCATCAACGCCGTGAACGATTTTTTCGGTTACGACGAGTACCCCCGTGACGCTGCAGCGGTGCTGTTGATTGAGCTGGATGGCCAGGACGCTGAGGTTCAGGCATCAGCAGAACGTGCCGATGAGCTGTGTCGGGCAGCGGGGGCCCGTGGCCTGCGTCGGGCCCAGGACCCCACGGAGTGCGCTGTGCTCTGGAAAGGGCGTAAATCTGCCTTTTCAGCGGTCGGCAAAATCACGCCCACCTACTACGTGCAAGACGGTGTGGTGCCTCGCAGCAGCCTTCCGTCGGTGCTTGCCGCGATTGAACGGCTCAGCCAGGAGCACGGCCTGCCCGTGGCCAATGTTTTCCATGCGGGTGATGGCAACCTTCATCCATTGATCCTGTATTCCCTGGATCAGCCCGATGTGGAGCGGAGCGTGAAGGAACTCGGTGCCGCCATCCTGCGGGTGTGTCTCGACGCCGGGGGCAGCATCAGCGGTGAGCATGGTGTCGGGGCCGACAAGCGTTGTTATCTCGACTGGATGTTCGGCCCGGATGATCTGGAGACGATGGGTCTGTTGCGCTCTGCCTTCGACCCCGACAACCGCGCCAATCCCGGCAAGGTGCTGCCCACGCCGCGCACCTGTGGGGAATCGGCCAAACGCATGGTCACGCTGCCAGCAGGCGTGGAGCTCTACTGACGGCCATCAGAACAGCAGGTCATCGTTGTCGTCATCGGATGGAGGCCAATCGAGGTCAACGCTGACCGGTGCGTGGTCACTGGGTTGCACTTTGCCGCGCATGCCTTTGTGAATGATGCAGCTCCGGGCGAGCCCCAGCAGTTCCTCGCAGAGATAAATGTGATCAATGCGCCAGCCGCGGTCCCGGTCCCAGGCGCCGCTGCGGTAATCCCACCAGCTCCAGTGGCCGGAATCTGGCTCGAAGACCCTGAACACGTCCTGAAGACGCTCCCCAAGGGCGGCACGAAGAGCACTGCGTTCAGCATCGCTGGCCATGATGCCGCCGGTTTGTCGGTCGGGGTCGGGAAGGTCGCGTGCTTCAAGCCCGATGTTGAAGTCACCGACCATGCACAGCGGTTCGCCGCGCTCCTGCTGGGCCTCGAGGTAACGCTTGAGGCAACCAAGCCAGGTCAGTTTGTAGGGATATTTCTCTGATTTCAGGCTTGATCCATTCGGCACATAGAGGTTGAGCACGCGGACGCCATTTAGCAGTGCGCTGATCACGCGTTTCTGTTCGCCGAGATCCGCAGCTTCAGCCTCTTCAGGGAGCTCCCCAACGAATCCGCAGCGCACATCCTCCAAGGGGTCGCGGCTGATCAGGGCGACGCCGTTGTAAGCCTTCTGGCCATGGATGTGCACGTGCCAGCCAGCAGATTTGAAGTCCTGCAAAGGAAACAGCGGGTCATCAACCTTGGTTTCCTGCAGACAAAGAAGATCCGGTTGCTCGTTCTCCAGCCAACTGAGCACCTGATCTAGTCGCGTGCGAACGGAATTCACGTTCCAGGTGGCGATCTGCACGGTTGATCCGGTGGTGAAAAAGACCCTTAGCATCAGCCCACCCCGAAATCCGCTGATGTCCTCCCGTCTTGCGGCTGTCGCACAACTTGTTCTGCCCTGCCTGATCGCAGCGACCATCCCTGTTGGCGCAAACGCCCAGGTGGATGCGCCTTATCAGAACCGCGAAGAACGAGAGATTTACGGAAACACCAATGACAACGGCTCCGTTCTCGACGCCGCTAACCCCATGGATCTGATGAACAGGATCCGGAGGTCGACGGCCATGGATGACGCCACGCCACCTTCCGATGCCATTGATGAGGCCCTCAAGGCCTTCCAGAATCAGCCCGAATCGCCGTAGGACCAGGTTGTTCCGAGGCGGCATTGCGTGCAGCGCTCAATCCGAGCCGTCCTGCCAGAACATCGATCAATGGATCGATCTGTCCGTTTGAATCCCGCCGTTGGCGGGCCTGCTTCAGCAGATCTTCAACATCCTTTGTGTGGCCTTTGTCCTGCTGCAACAGCGCAAGGGCCAGCAAGGGCCTTGTGTTGCTCGGCTCCTCTGCAGCCAGTTGGCGATACAGGTTGACCGCTTCCTGGTGGGATCCGCTTTGACGTAAGAGATCGGCAAGAAGCAGACCGATCTCCAGACGTTGTCCCGGTTCCAGGCTCTTGAAACGGGTGGTGAGTTCAGTCTTGGCCTGAATTTGGCGTCCCCGCTGCTGATCCAGCAGCACCAGCAATTGCAAAACCTGCGGATCATTCGGATGCAAGCGCATCAATTGATTGAGGCTGCGTCGGGCTGCCTCGGGCTGGCCATTGAGGCGTTGCAGCTCCGCTTTGAACAAGGTGAGTTCGCGGGGGGTAGAACGAGCCGTGATCCACGGTTGCAGCGCCACTTCGGCTTCCTGAAGGCGTTCCAGAGCAATCAAACGTTCCAGAAGGAGAACACGTTCTGCCTCGCTGAGCTCCTCCTGGAGCTGGAGTTGCTGCATCAGGGATTCGACCTGAGGATCTTCAGCCAGACGACTTCCGCGGGCGCGGGTTTCAGGGGCCATGGAGGCAGCAGCGATCCAACCGACCAGTGCAGCTCCAACCATGGACACCAGCAGCAACAGGATCCGGCGCGGGCTCTGCATCCGATCACGAATCAGCTATTTCAGTCTGAGGTGATTGCGGTGGGCTGGCTACAGTCTTCACAAGGGCTTTTAACTCCACCCGGATCTGGATCAATGCGCGCCCATCCGATTCCCCCGGTCACAGAGCCGTTGCAGTACCGGGCCATCGGTCTCGTTCGGGGCACCTACGCCCCTACCGATCCCGACCAACTCACCCGCGGCACGTTGACCGATGCCCAGGGGGTCCCCCTGGAAACCGTCGTGCTCGGTCGAGTGCTCACCTTGATCCGGCGGCATCTGCCCTTGGATCAACCGCACCTCTGGGTGGTGTACCCCAGAAGCCGCGAAAGTGATCATCTCCATCTTCAGATTGCTGGTGTCTGGGAACCCAGCACTCTTTCGCCGGAGCAAGCGGACGCCTCAGATACCTTGCCCGAGGGAGACGACTACTTCTCCATCAGAGGGGAGTTGATCTTCACCAAGCCCGAGACCGGCGAAATGGTGGTGAAGGTGCGGCAGCAGGCCCGGGCTGACGGCCAGCGGCCGCTCCCCTTCAAGCTCCAGATCAAGGGTGAGCTTCCCCTGGAAAACCTGCGCCACTTCGTCAGCCTTGACCTTCGCCGGCAGGGACAGGAACTTCATCTGGAACAGCACGAGGTGATTGCCCCGATGCCGACGCGTGGTGGCAAATCCAAGGGAGGCCGAGGTCGTGCCACCTCCCGCGTTCGGAGCTGATGGCGGAGGGGGGGCAGGGGTCCACGGGGGTATTGCGCGCTGGTGTCGCTGTTGCCGGCATCACCGTTCTCGGAGCCTTTGGCCCTGCCTTGGGTCTGTCCTCCGCTTGGATTGTGGTGGCTGTTGGGGGTGCTCTGGTCACCCTCAGTGTTGATGCCGCCACCTGGCAGGGCATGGGTGGCCACATCCTGGCCGAAGCCTTGCCCGGTGGTCAGGAGCGTCTGCGTCGGATTGCGGTGCATGAGGCGGGCCATGTCCTGATTGCGGAAGAGGAGCAACTTCCGGTGCAGCAGGTGCTGGTTGGAACCCTTGCCTGTGTGCGTGCTGGGCTGCGCAGCAGTGGTGCCACTGAGTTCACCGTGCCGGATAGTGTTCGGATGCCCCTCGAGGATCTGCGGCGTTGGAGCCGGGTGCTCCAGGCCGGCATCGCGGCGGAGACCGTGGTCTTCGGTCAGGCCCGTGGTGGTGCAGATGACCGCGCTTTGCTGGGACGGCTCTGGGGACTGTCCGGCCATGACGTTGCCACCGCTCAGCGGGAGCAGCGTCGGGCCCGTCGGGAGATCGAGCAGCAACTGCGTCAGCAGCGTCAGGCGCTTGACCGTGAGGCGGTTGCGCTGTTGGAGGCGGCCCCGCGTCTGGGGCGATGAGCGCGCTCTGGATTGATGCGCCAACGGGTTTGGCGGGGGACATGCTCCTTGCCGCCCTGTTGGATCTCGGTGTGGATCAGGCCGTTGTGGAGTCGCCCCTGGCGGCCCTCGGTTTGGCAGGGCGCTACCGCCTCACCCAGCACCAGGCGCGCAGCGGCGGACTGCGGGGGATCCGCGTTGATGTGCAGGGGATCGAGGATCAGCCTCCCCACCGCCACTGGTCGGAGATCCGCGATCAGATCCATGCAGCTGCCTTGGCTCCATCGCTGAAGCAAACCGTTCTTGCCGTGTTCACCCGCCTGGCGGAAGCCGAAGCCACGGTGCATGGGACCTCGGCGGAGGCCGTTCACTTCCATGAAGTGGGGGCCATCGATGCCCTTGTGGATGTGGTGGGGGTCTGTGCCGCGATGCAAGATCTCAACCCGGGAGAGGTGGTCTGTTCCCCGTTGCCTGCCGGGAGCGGGACGGTGTCAACAGCCCATGGCCTGTTGCCCGTCCCCGTTCCTGCAGTGCTTGAACTGGCGCGTCGTCACCGCATTCCGCTTCTACAGGGTGGTGACCTGCCCACCGGGGAATTGGTGACGCCCACGGGTCTGGCCTTGGTGTCGGTGCTGGCGGATCGCTTTGTGGCCCCTGATGTTCTGGTGGCCGAAAAAATCGGCGTCGGCCTCGGCCATCGCCAGCTGGATCGCCCCAACCTGGTGCGCTTGGTGCTCCACACCCCGTCGGTGGATGCAGTTGCAGGTCCCCGCTGGGAGTCGCTGGTCGTTCAGGAAGCCTGGATTGATGACGCCACCCCTGAGGAGGTTGCGGCATTGGCCAATCGGTTGCGAGATGCGGGGGCGATTGATGTGGCGGTGCAGCCGTTGTTGATGAAAAAGGGCCGCAGTGGTCAGGCCATAACTGCGTTGGTGCGGGATGGTGATGCCGACGAGATGCGCCGGCTTTGGCTCAGTGCTGGCAGCAGCATTGGTTTGCGGGAGCGGCGCCAGGGACGCTGGGTGTTGCCGAGGCGCCATGGTGTGCTCGACACCCCCTGGGGTCCCCTCGCCGCCAAACAAGTGCGGCGCCCGGATGGTCGTTGCACTGTCAAAGCCGAAGCTGATGCCCTGGAGGCTCTTCAGGCCAGCACTGGGTGTGGTCTTGATGAGTTGAGGGCTGCCGCAGCTGCTGCACCGTTTGTCAGCACGGAAGACTGGACCTGATGGGCAAAATCCTTCGCCAGCCCAAGCTCTGGATCACGCTGGCCAGCCTGGTCTTCATCGCTGTGGCCATGGCCCAGCAGGCTGACCAGCTTCGCCAGCTGAGCCTGGTGGCCAATGGTTGGTGGTGGCTGTTGTTGGGTCTGGGCCTGACTTGGCTCAGCATCCTGATCAATGGTCTGGCCTGGCGCGACCTGCTGGTCTGGTTGAAGCACCCTCCCCAAGGCCTCGCGGTGGTGCCGCTTTTTGTGCGCAGCAACCTGCTGAAGTACCTGCCAGGTGGAATCTGGCATCTGGTGGAGCGGGTCCGGGTGCTGCGCCCGGTGATTGGCGGTGGACCGGCCCTGGCCGGTGTGATTCTTGATCCGCTCCTGATCGTGGCGGCGTCCGTTCTTGTTGTGGTTGCTGGTGGATGGCAGCAGGGCCTCGCACTGCTCGCTCCCTTGCCAGCGCTCCTGATGATTCCGCGGTGGCGGGAGCCGCTCCTGCGTCGGCTGGAGCGTTCGAAGGCGGCGCAGTTGCAGTCCGCTGGCGGCGGGCCACTGGAGAGTGAGGGGAGCGGTCGCGGCGGCTACCCCTGGTGGCCACTCACGCTTCAGCTGCTGTTTGTGCTCTGCCGCTTTGCCGGGTTCTGGTGCAGCGTGCAGGCCTTTGGCATTCGCAGCCCGGCGCCATTCACCTGGCTCGCAGCATTTGGACTGGCCTATGCCGTTGGGCTGGTGGTCCCCGGTGCCCCTGGTGGTCTGGGGGTCTTTGAAGCCACCTTGCTGCTTCGGTTGGGTCCTGCCGTGCCGGAAGCGCAGTTGCTGGCCGTCGTGCTCAGTTATCGGCTCTTGTCCACCCTTGCGGATGTTGTTGCCAGCGCGGCACTTGTGGCGGATCGGCTGGTGGAGCAACGTTTGAAACGTTCATGCTGACCCCCTGGCTGTTGTGGTGCTGAGTCGTCGCCGGATGCTGCAGCTGGTGCTTGGCACCGGTCTCAGTGCCGTGGCCCTGCCCTTGAGCGCTGCCAGGCGGGCGGCGCTACGTGTCGGCTTGATCAGTGATCTCAACAGCAGTTATGGAGCCACCAGCTACATCCCTGCCGTTCATCAGGGGCTGGACCAGCTGATTGCCCTTCAGCCGGATCTGGTCGTGTGTGCAGGGGACATGGTCGCGGGCCAGATGCGAGGCCTCACGGGGCTGCAGCTCGATGCGATGTGGCGGGGGTTCGAAACGTCGGTTCTACGGCTGCTTCAGACGGCCGGCATCCCGCTGCTGCCGGCGATCGGGAACCATGACGGTTCACCGGGTTTTCCGGCTGATCGTGCCGCTGTTTCCCGGTTCTGGACCCCGATCCGTTCACGCTTGGGATTGGCGTTTGTGGATGCCTCTCAGTTCCCATTTCGCTACACGGTGCTGCAGGACGGGATCTTCTGGCTGGTCTGGGATGCCAGCTCAGCCCGTGTTCCTGAGGACCAGCTGGTTTGGGCACAACAACAGTTGGCCAGTACGAAGGCACAAACCGCTCGTGCACGATTCGTGGTTGGTCATCTGCCCCTGGTCGGTGTTGGTCAGGGTAAGGATCGCCCTGGTGAGGTATTGGACCGGGGGAGCGCGCTCCAGGCCCTGATGGAGAACGCCGGAGTGCAGGGCTACATCAGTGGTCACCATCACGCTTGGTTCTCCGGTCGCCGTGGCCAGCTCGATCTCATCCAGCTCGGTGCGCTGGGCAGTGGCCCCCGGCGCTTGCTGGACGGTGGAACTTCAGCTCAGCAGACCTTCACGTTGTTGGAGATGGATGGGTTGAGGGGTGACATCAAAGAAACCACCTATGCCGTTTCAACGGGACAGCCGCTGTCCTGGTCGACACTCCCTCTCCGTCTCAACACCCGTGCCGGGGAGCTCCAGCGCAATTCCTCAGAGAGGTTGCTGCGGGGATGACGACCCGTCCCTGCTGGAGGCGTAATCCAGCGTCGGCACCAGAGCCATTGCGGCGATCAGCCCCAGCACGAGGATCATCAGGGCCGGCAACAGTGCTTCGGCCAACCGTTCATCGCCGGCGTATTGGAACACCCGCACTGAGAGGGTGTCGAAGTCGAACGGCCGCAGGGCAAAGGTGAGGGGAAGCTCTTTCACTGTGTCGACAAAGACCAGCAACAAGCCGACGGTGATAGGCCCGCGCAGCAGAGGCAAGTGCACCCGTTGGAGCACGCTTTGCCACGGGGAACCCATCCCCGTGGCCGCTTCATCGAGGCTTGGGCTGATCCGCTCGAGTGCAGCGTCTAACCCCCCTTTTGCTACTGCCAGAAAACGGACGCTGTATCCCCATAGGAGCAGAAGCAACGGGGCGACCTGCCAGGGGGCTCCGGTGAGCAGCAGGGCTAGAGCCAGAACGGTGCCGGGGATTGCGTAGCCCGTTCCCGCCAGGAAGGTGAGGCTTTTCAGCCATCGGGCATCAGACCAGCGTTTGGCGATGGCCAGCACCAGAGCTGCCGCAACCGCCATAACGGCGGCAGCCAGGGCCAGTAGGAGACTGCGCCCACTCAGGCTGATCAGATCGTCGTTCCAGCCGTTTTGGAGCTGATCCAGGTTTGTGGCGGCCCACAGCAGTGGGGTTCCCAGGCTCAACACAGGAGGGATGATCGCCAGCAGTTGAGCCACCACTGCCCGTATTCCATTCAGGGGCCAGGCCGTTGAATCTCCACCGGCCACCCCATCACACCAGCGCCGACTGCGGCTGCGCAGGCTGCGTTCACAGATCACCAAACCCAGCACGATCACCAACGTGATCAAGGCCAAGCTGATGGCTCCAGAAGGATTGCCGTCGGATTGCCAGGTTTCGAGGATGCCCGCGGAGAGGCTTGGTATCCCGAGGAGCTGAACAGCACCGAGCTCATTGACAACTTCCATCCCCATCAGGGCGACACCGGCCCCGATCGCGGGAAGAGCGATCGGCAAGGCAACGCGACCGAAGGCTGACCACGGGCCGACCCCCAGGCTGCGACACGCCTCCAGCTGACGCCGGCCGCTGACGGAGAAATTTTCTGTGCTCAGCAGAAACACGTAGGGGTAGGTGGTCAAGGCCATGACAGTGATGCCCCAGCCCATGCCGTGAATGGTCCAGCTGTGGCGACTCCCCAGATCGATCAGTGTTGCTGAGAGCAGATAGGCCGGTGTTGCCAGCGGAATCAGCTGGGCAATCCGCAGCCATTGGCGGCCAGGAAAACGGCAGTTGCACAGCAGCCATCCATTGGTCGTGCCCAGCACGGTGCCCAATGTGGCTGTTCCTAGGAGCAGCTTGATCGTGCCCAGCACCTGGCGCATCCCATCGGGGCCAAGATCGGTGAAGCCGCTCTGCAGGGTTTTGATGGCCTCCTGCACCAACGTCAGCACCGGCCAGATGGCAATCAGGGCTGTGATCGAAGCGAGCAGAAAGAGGGCCAGCCGGCTCGGGCTTGGAACAATCCGGTTGGTCAGCAACGTCAATTGAGCGATGGGCCGGACACCGTCGTTGCGACATTGCCCTGGAATGAGTCTGGCGATAAAGGGGGTGGGTCAGGCAGACGATCAGCAAACCATTCATCCCAGCGATCAGTGCGTCCGATGGCGGACAAGGCGTTGATGGTTGGTCAGCCCAGGACGTGCAAAACGCACACCAGCATCGATCATTTGGCACACTCATATGCTCTGTCCGTTCCCAAGCTGCTTGGATCTGTGGAACAGCTGCTCCCGATGGAGCCGACGGTTGAGTTGAACGGTGTCTGGCATTGCTACGGCAATGCTTCCGAGGGCTGGACCCTTCAGGGGGTCGATCTTCAAGTGGCGCAAGGGGAGCTGCTGGGTTTACTCGGCCCCTCCGGTTGCGGTAAAACCACCCTCCTGCGCTTGATTGCTGGCTTTGAGCGCCCTCAGCGGGGCACGGTGAAGCTGGCCCAGCGCACCGTGGCTGGGGAAGGGGCATGGATGGAGCCAGAACGCAGGGGTGTTGGCATGGTCTTTCAGGACTATGCGCTGTTTCCTCATCTGAATGCCTGGCAGAACGCCAGTTTTGGTCTGCCCCAGCGGCACCCCAACCCTGAGCGGGTGGCCTGGCTGTTTGAGTTGCTGGGGTTGCATGGATTGGAGCAGCGCTATCCGCACCAGCTGTCCGGTGGTCAGCGTCAACGGCTGGCCTTGGCGCGAGCCCTGGCCCCAGCTCCAAGGGTTGTGCTCCTGGATGAGCCCTTCTCCAGTCTGGATGTGGAGGTGAGGCTGCGACTGCGAAGTGAGCTCGCTTCTGTGCTGGACGCCTGTGGCGCCAGCGGCGTGATCGTCACCCATGATCCGGGAGAAGCCTTGGCGATCTGCGATCGCGTCGCTGTCATGAGGGATGGCGTTTTGCATCAATGCGCCTCTCCACAAGACATTGTGCGATCACCGGCGACGCCGTTTGTGGGGTCCTTCGTGCTTCAACGCAACTTGATTCCCGTTCAGTCGCGGGAGCGAGGGCAGTTGTCCTGTCTGCTGGGCGATCTGGATGAAGCGAAGCCCATGGTGTTGGCAGACCGCCGAGCATCCGGTGATTGTTGTGTTCTGGTAGACCCTCACGACATCAATGTCATCGCTGATGCCGAAGGAGAGGCCAGTGTTCTGGGGCGTGAATTTCTGGGCGATGCATGGGAATACCGAATCCGAATCGCCGATGTATTGGTGCGTGCCCACTGTCCGATTGATCAGGAGCATCCTCCACAAACCCGTTGCCGGCTCACGTTCCGGGATGGGGCCAGAGTCACGTTGCTTCCGCATGCCGACGTGAGCTGAGCCGAGGAGCGGCCGTACCGGTGGCCGCGCATTGCCATAAAAAATCCCCCATCTCAGTGGGGGATTAAGTAAGAGCTGTCGACGTGTTCAGCGTTGGTGATGACGGACAGGAATCGGTACAAGGACAGGCTGTCGCAGGCCGCCTCCACCGTTGTCGTCATCGGAGTCAGCCAGAAGCCACAACAACAAACTTGCAAGAACAAAGACTGTTCCGAGCAACAGCGGTTCGACCATTGAGGTGTCTTCCATGGCACGCACAATAAGCAGCATTCATGGGTTCTGCTGAATCAGCTGAAACCTTTTCCCGCATCAGGTGCCACACAAGCCTGGAGTTGCTCCCGCAGGGTCTTGTGGTCGATGTCACGGCCAATCAGCACCAATTGGTTCTTGCGATCACCGGTCCAGTCGGTGTCGTCGATCGAAAACCGTTTGCCTGCCAGATGGAACACATGGCGTCGTTCGCTTTCGTTGAACCAGAGGATTCCCTTGGCTCTGAACACCTCCTGGGGCATTTGGTTGTCGAGGAAGTTCTGGAACTTGCGCAAGGAGAAAGGTCCATCACTCTGGAACGACACGGAGGTGAATCCCTCGATCGCCTGATGGTCCGCGTGATCACCATGGCTGTGGTCATGGTGATGGCTGTGGTCGTGGTGATGATTGTGCCCGTGCCCATGGTCGTGCCCGTGTTCGTGACCGTGGTCGTGGTGATGGCTGTGGCCATGACCGTGCTCGTGGTCGTGGTCGCTGTGATTCAGGCTCGGATCCTCGGCGGGGGCACTCACCTTGTCGGATTCGAACAGGCCGACACTGAGCAGCAAGGCCAGGGGGACATCCCCTTTCACCGATCGCAGGATGCGGGCATCGTTCTTGACGTCTCTGAGTTTCTGCTCAACGGCCTCAAGCCGCTCTTCGGAGACGAGATCACACTTGTTCAGCAGCAGGATGTCGCCATAAATCACCTGGGCTCGACCAACTTCCGTCTCGAGCACGACTTCATCGAAGTTTTCTGCATCGATCAACGTGATGATCGAATCAAGGCGGGTCTGATCGCGCAGTTCACTGCCGAGAAAAGTCATCGCAACCGGCAGGGGATCGGCCAGACCAGTGGTTTCGACGACGATGTAGTCGAGAGGTTCAGGGCGTTCCATGACCCGTTCCACTGCCTCCATCAGTTCGTCGTTGATCGAGCAGCAGATGCAACCGTTGCTTAGCTCCACCATGTCTTCATCGGTGGTGACGATCAGATCGTTGTCGATTCCGATTTCGCCGAATTCGTTCACCAGCACCGCAGTCTTCACCCCCTGCTGATTGGTCAGGATGTGGTTCAGCAGCGTGGTCTTCCCTGCTCCGAGGAAGCCGCTGAGAATGGTGACGGGGACGTTGGAGGTGGCTGGTGCAGTGGTCATGCGCAAGGACCCTCAGCACTCATGCTGGCAACAGTCCGTCGATTGCGGTGGCCAGTTCCACATCGAGCCTGCTGAGCCCACCGAGATCATGGGTGGTTAGATCGATCGACACGCGGTTGTAGACATTGCTCCAGTTCGGATGGTGATTTTTGGATTCGGCCAGTAGGGCGACCTGTGCCATGAATCCAAACGCCTCCACGAAGCTCTTGAATTGCAGATCGCGGTGCAGCCGTTCGCCCTGCACTCTCCAGTTGGGTAGTTCTGTGGCGAGCGCCGACATCTGGGTGGCGTCGAGACGTTCCATCGGCATGCGATCTCTGATTCACCCTTCCATCGTGGCGGGATCGTGGCCCCTAAGGGAGCTCTCTGTCGTGCTGCCCCAGATCAATGCAATAAGCCCAAAATTTTCGGACCCAACGCGGCTTGGGATGGAGGTTGGCAACGCTCAGCACCGCCATAGAAATGATTCCGAGTACGACCGCAAACGCTGGATCGATCCAAAACCAGAACAGGACGATCAAAACGCTGATGACAACAATCCGACAAATCTGTCCGAATGTCATGGAGCTGATCCTCAATCACTTAAGTCATGCAATCGATCAATCATCAGATCGGTGTCTGTATCGATGCCGTTGTCTGTTTCCCAGGCATTGGGGTCATGTCGTACCTGAATGGCTTGATTGATTCTTTCCACATTGCGAAGACTCAACAGGGTTTGAGGCTTGGCTGAGGCGTTCTGCGTCGTGGAACGAGGTGCCGTGACGCTGGATGGTTCGCCGAAAAGGTGGCAGGCGATCGTTCTGTTGTGAGCAGCGCTGCGGTGCTCCCAGAGGTACACGGCTTGCCAGGTGCCCAGCAGCAGCTGTCCTCCACTGACGCTCAGGCTGAGGGTCTGGCTGGTGAGTGCTGTTCGGATATGGGCCGGCATGTCATCCGCTCCTTCGTCGTCATGGAGATACCGGCGGTGTTCTGGAACGGCATCCGCCATCCATGCATCAAGGTCTTGCAGAACCCGTGGATCAGCGTTCTCGTTGATCGTGAGGCTTGCGCTCGTGTGCAGGCACGTGAGGTGCAGTACGCCCTGGTCAAGGCCTGTGTTGCGGATCCAGGTGTTCAACCGACCGTCCAGACGGGTGAAGCCCTTCCCAGGGGTTTGGACTGAGATCTGATGCAGGATCTGCTGAACTCCCACCGCTCTCTAGCGTTCTCTTCTTACTTTGCGTGCTTCAGCTCCGTCTGACCCCATGGCCAGTCCCTCTGCCCCCGAACTGACGCTGCTTTTTGACGGGGGCTGTCCATTGTGCGTGCGTGAAGTTCGTTTTCTGCAGCGGCGTGACTCTCTGGGCCGGCTGGAATTTGTCGATATCGATGCTGCGGCTTACGACCCTGAGGCCCATGCCGGCATCAGCTACCGGGAGGCCATGGGCCGCATTCATGCCATTGCGGGCTCCGGTGAGGTGCTCCGGGATGTGGCCGTCTTCCGCGAGGCGTACCGCCTGATTGGTCTGGGGTGGCTGTATGCACCGACCCGCTGGCCGTTGATCGGCGGCGTGGTCAATTGGATCTATGGGATTTGGGCGTCCCGGCGGCTTCAGATCACGGGGCGAGCGGATTTGGAGACCCTGTGCCGAGGCCGATGTGAGTTGAACTGATCGGCTTACGGGATGGTCGATGGCTGTCGATAGATCAGTTTGAGCGGCCAAAGAGCCATGGGAAGGGCGAGCCCAAAGGCTGCGCGCAGCATCAGTCGGCGCATCGATGCAGGAAGACTGAACTGCTTCACCATGCCCTGCATCGCAGCTTCGATGCCACCCCCAAGGTCGTTAAATTGATTGAAAGGAGAGTGAGATGGCTTCTGCCGCAACGGCTTGGGGGCAGCTGGGAGCCCATTTGCGTGAAACACAGCTGCTGGGTTCGATTCAGAGCACCCTGTATTGGGACCAGAACACCCGCATGCCCTCTGGTGGTGCACCCTGGCGAGGTGAGCAGCTCACGCTTCTGGCGACCCAGCTTCATGCACGTCAGAGCTCCGCGGCCTATGCGGATCTGCTGGCCGTAGCTCGTGAGCATTGGAACTCCGGTGAACGATGCCCCGAACAGGGCCGCAATTTGGATTTGCTGGAGCAGGACCTGTGCAGGCAGCAGGCTCTCGATCCAGCCCTGGTCGCTGCATTGGCGACGGCCAAAGCCAAGGGGTACAACCTGTGGCAGCAGGCTCGAGCAGCGTCTGATTTCAGTCTTTTTGCACCGGCGCTTCAGACGTTGATTGACCTGCGCCAGGAGCAGGCCAACCAGCTGGACGAGCTTCGATCGTGCTGGGAAACCCTGGCTCAACCCTTCGAACCGGACCTTCGGCTTGAGCGTCTCGAGGCTCTGTTTGCTCCGTTAAGGCAACGGTTGCCGCAATTGGTCGCTCAGGCATCCACCCGCCCACGCCCACGATCAGCGGACTGGGATCTCGAGGAGTCGAGCCAGCAGCATCTCTGTGACGGGCTCCTGCAGGCCTGGGGCCGCAACTCCGCCATCACCTGTATGGCCCGCTCTCCCCACCCCTTCTCCATCACGTTGGGACCGGCGGATTACAGGATCACCACGCGTGTGGTGCCAGGTCAGCCGTTGTCGTGCTTCCTGGCCACCGCCCATGAATGGGGACACTCCCTCTATGAACAAGGGCTTCCGGACCAGAGCCATCAGTGGTTTGCCTGGCCGCTGGGTCAGGCCACCTCGATGGCCGTTCATGAAAGTCAGTCGTTGTTCTGGGAGAACCGCGTTGCCCGGAGTCGTCCGTTCGCGGAGCAGTGGTGGACCCGTTTTGCTCAGGCTGGAGCTCCCTTCACCTGTGCCCAGGACATGTGGCAGGCCATGAATCCCATCTCGCCCGGCTTGAACCGCGTTGAAGCTGATGAACTCAGCTACGGCTTACACATCCTGATCCGCACTGATCTCGAGATCGCATTGCTCGAGAAGGGCTTGGCTGTGAAGGATCTTCCCGGCGAGTGGAACACGCGTTATGGGGAGCTCTTGGGGGTTCGCCCCATGAATGATGCGGAGGGATGTCTTCAGGATGTGCATTGGAGCGAAGGCCTGTTTGGCTATTTCCCGTCGTACCTGTTGGGGCACCTGATTAGTGCGCAATTGAGTGAAGCGATGACGGAGGCCATCGGTGCTCCAGAAGACCATGTGCATCGCGGTGATGTCACGCCCCTACTGGATTGGCTCCGTGAGCACGTGCACCCGTTGGGACGCAGTGTGAATGCGGAGCAATTGGTTGAAAAAGTCAGCGGTCGCCCCTTGAGCACCGAAGCCTTCCTTGGCTATTTGGAGAGCAAACTTGATCGCTTGCACCAGGCGTCCCAGCCTCTACAGGTTTGATTGGCCGAGGCGGCCCGTAGGATGCGCCGCGCTGTCCATCGCCGTTTATGGCCAACCTCGATCAGGCACCCAGCCGCAGCATGCCCAACCTGCTGCACGTGCTGCCGGCCTTCGCTGATGAAGCCGAACTTCGTCTCAACACGATCGTGGAGCTCAACTCCAACACGATCAACAAGTACGAGCTGATCACTGAAACAGGCCATCTCAAGCTTGACCGCGTCGGTTACTCCTCTCTGTCTTACCCCTTCGCCTACGGATGCATTCCCCGCACCTGGGATGAAGACGGTGATCCTCTCGACATCGAGATTGTTGGTGTCACTGAGCCCTTGATTCCTGGTTCGATTGTGGAAGCCCGCATCATCGGGATCATGACTTTCGACGACGGTGGCGAAGTTGACGACAAGGTGATCGCTGTTCTTGCTGATGACAAGCGCATGGATCACATCAAGAGCTGGGAAGATCTCGGTGATCACTGGAAGAAAGAGACCACCTATTACTGGGAGCACTACAAGGATCTGAAGAAGCCTGGCACCTGCACTGTGAACGGTTTCTTTGGAACCGAAAAAGCCATTGAGATCATCAAGAGCTGTGAGGCCCGTTACATGGCTGAGATCGATCCCAAGCTGGTGGACTGAACAAGCCAGTTTTCGGCTGGTGATCGGGCGGGGGATTTCCCCGCCTTTTTTCATGTCTCAGCGCTGGAACATGTTCACCAGGACGGCACGGCGTGCCTGGGGGTGTTGCGGGTGACCGCAGTGGGCGCCGCGCTGCGATGAGAGCACCATGTCTCCCGCCTTGGCATACAAGGCGATGGCTTCAGTCCCTTGGAGCTGACTGAATTCAAATGGTCCCAGACCGTGGCGTTTGTTGTAGCTGGCATTGCGCCACCAGAGCCGTCGTCGGCGTTGGGACTTGGGCACAAAGCAATAGGGCCCATCGGCCAGCGATTGCACATCACTGAGGTAAACGAAGGATTTGAACTTCAGGGAGCGTCCATCGCAGTGGTAGCTGCGCGTGTCCTGAACACCCCTGTTGATGTAGAGATTGCGGCACTTCACCCGCAGACGATTGAAGCTGCTTGCCAGAAGCAACCTCTGAATCATGGATTCCTGAAGACACTCTCGGATGCTGGAGTTCAGGCTCTCTGAGAGGCGCTCGGGATGAAAGATGTCGATCATTCCCGCATCGCTGCCGCTGCGGCCATCGGGGCGTTTGACCCGGTAGTTGATGACGGCCCGATCCGCATCGCGGAACTGGTTGTAGCCCTTCAGCACACGGTGATCGGGAAGATTGAGATGGGCCAGGGAGGCGAGGCGACCGTGATTTCCTGATTCGATTTCTTCGAGCAGCTCGCCAACATCCCTGTTGATCGATGCGATCAGTTCAGGAGTTGCGGCTTCCCGTAGGCAAATGATCCCCCGTCGACGCAGCGTCCAGGCAGCGGCAAGGAAGGTTCTGCGGTTGCTGAGGAGGTCGGAGAAGCGAAAACTGATCGACTGGACCTCCTGGCTGAGGGCATTGCCTTCGAGAAGGGTTGGCCGTGCCGGTGCGATCGCCGTGGAGGTCAACACGCAGGAAAGAGGGTTGGAGAAGAGTACCGCTGGATCGCAGGTCTCACGCTTGAGACCGAAAAGAATCTGAAGAGATTGGCTTGGTCACTGGGCACTGCGGTTTTTTCGCGCAGCGATGAATACGTTGAGACCAATGGGTCTTGTGCGTCTCATGAAGTGGTCGTTGTTTCCAGTGCTCTTGGGCGGTGTGTTGGCTGGATCCCTGCTGCCGTCGCTTTCCGCTGACGCCGCTGAAGTGGCGTTGCAGCGTGTTCCGCGGGAGTCGCGCATCGTTCTCGACCTCAGCAAGCGACAGATCTCTCTTGTCCGGGGTGGCCAGCGGCTTGGATCGTGGCCGGTAGCGATCGGAGATACCAAGACGCCCACCCCCAAGGGGGAGTTCGCCATTCTCACCAAGAAAGTTGATCCCATCTATGTGACGAACAAGTCGGGCCAGCGGCGCGAGTTACGCGGACCCAGCAGCCCCATCGGCGATCGCTACATGGCTTTTCACCGCAATGGGCGCGGCGAATTTGGAATCCATGGAACGGCGTGGCCGCATTGGGTTCAGATCCGTGCTGCCGTGAGCCTTGGCTGCGTGCGCATGCTCAACAGCCACATCCGGCAGCTGTTTGAAGCCGTGGATGTGGGAACACGCCTTGAGATTCGCAGTTGATCAGGCTTCGGGGCGAACGGTGTCGAAGATCTCTTTAAGGATCTCTCCTGCGCCCTGATCTTTGAGGGTGTGGGCGAGGGAGAGGCCGATGGCCTCGGGGTCGCTGGCGGGGCCGCTGGCTTGGTCGCGGATCAAGCGTTTGCCGTCGAGGCTGGCCACCATGCCGATGAGGATCAGTTGATCGCCTTCGAAGCGGGTGTTCACGCCGATGGGAACCTGACAGCCGCCCTCCAGTTCCCGCAGAAAAGCGCGTTCGGCCAGGCAGCGCTGGGAGGTGGGCATGTGCTCCAGCACCTTGATTGCCTCCATAACTTCAGGCTTGCCCTCCACGCATTCAATGCCCAGTGCTCCCTGGCCAACGGCGTGCAGGGAGATGTCGCCGGGGATCAGTTGGTGGATCCGATCGGCAAAGCCCAGGCGGCCAAGACCTGCTGCAGCGAGGATTAGGCAGTCGTAATCGCCGCTGTCCAGCTTCTCCAGCCGGGTGATCACGTTCCCCCGCACGTCCTTGAAGATCAGGTGGGGGTAGTGGTGACGCAGCTGGGCCAGGCGCCGCAGGGAGCTGGTTCCCACCACAGATCCTTCAGGAAGCGTGTCGAGCTTGTAGGCCTGGTTTTTGGCATTCACGACAAGTGCGTCAGCCGGGTCTTCCCGCTCGGTGATGATGCCGAGCATCAGCCCCTCAGGAAGGTTGGTGGGAAGGTCTTTCAGGGAGTGGACGGCGATGTCCGCACGATCCACCAACATCTGGGCTTCCAGTTCTTTCGTGAACAGGCCTTTGTCGCCGATCTTGGCCAGGGCAACGTCCAGGATTTTGTCGCCCTGGGTCGCCATGGCTTCTACGGTGATTTTTAAGCCTGGATGCGCTTTTTCCAGTTCCGCTTTGACCCAATTGGTCTGCACCATGGCCAGCTGGCTGCGTCGTGAGGCGATGCGCAGTTCGGTGAGGGCCATGTACAAGGCGAATCAGCCGCCCAGCCTACGCTTTTGGGCAGGTCTCCATTGATTGGCAGCCTTGAGGTTGTGAAGCTTCGAAAGAGAAGGCCGCCTATGTGAAGAACACGTAACATTCGTGTGCCGCGTAGGACCCTCATGCCAGGCCCCGTTGTGAATGGCGTTCGTCAGGTGGGAGCGATCGGCTCGGTTGCCCCTGAACCCCAGGAGCAGGAGACCATGCTCCCCTTGGTGGCCGAGGGATGCATTCGTTTGATCCTGTTGTGCAGTGGTGACGTCTTGATGGCGCGGCTTCGGCACACCACCGATCGTGATGGTGATCACGCCTATCAGTTGCTCCGGCCGCGTCTGGTTCGCTCGGCTGTAAAACCCCCGGAGGATGGTCAGCTGAGCTGGGTGCTTCAGCCTTATCTGGCGGGGCTTACGTCCCAGCACAACCTTGTGCTGTTCAAGGCGGCAGTCGCCTCTGTGCTTGAGCCCGATCCACGTCTGCTTCAGGCCTATGCCTTGGAGACGCGTCAGGAATGTCCTCTTGAGGAGACACCGGTGGAGCGCTTGAAGCGTGCCTTTCAGGAATTTACGGAGACCTTCGAAAGCCCTTCGTAATCCACACTGATGCACCGAATTTTTATTTTCTCCCAAAGGAAAACCCCAGTCTCAGACTGAGGTTTGATCTCTTCCGTGTGAGGAGGGCGTCTCAATTCCCTCAAGATCGTTATAGGAGCCCATTGGGGCTTTGAGCTAGGGGTTATGTACTTATGTATTACTCCCAAGACTGTTCGATGACAGCCTCGGGTTCGTGACCTACTTGATGTATTCCTTGAGCACCCCATTGCGGTTGGGATGGCGCAGCTTGCGCAGGGCCTTGGCTTCGATCTGACGGATCCTTTCGCGGGTCACGTCGAAAATCTGGCCGATTTCCTCAAGGGTTTTCATGCGTCCGTCGTCCAATCCGTAGCGGAGTCGAAGCACATCGCGCTCGCGGGGGCTGAGGGTTGCCAAAACTCCCTCGAGGTCTTCACGTAGCAGGTTCTTGGCGACGTCTTGTTCGGGGTTCTCGATGTCTGCTTCGATGAAATCGCCCAGACGGGAATCCTCTTCTTTGCCGATGGGGGTCTCGAGCGAGATCGGCAGCTGGGCACTCTTGGCGATGAACCGCAGTTTCTCGATGGTCATTTCCATCGATTCAGCGATTTCCTCTTCCGTTGGCTTACGACCGAATTCCTGGGAGAGAACCTTGGTGGTTTTCTTGATCCTGGAGATCGTTTCGTAGAGGTGAACCGGTAGGCGAATGGTCCGGCTCTGGTCCGCGATCGCTCGCGTGATTGCCTGACGAATCCACCAGGTGGCGTAGGTGGAGAACTTGTAGCCCTTTTCGTGGTCGAACTTTTCAGCTGCTCGAATCAGGCCAAGGCTGCCCTCCTGAATCAGATCCTGAAAACTCAGGCCCCGATTCATGTACTTCTTGGCAATCGAGACAACGAGGCGCAAGTTGGATTGCACCATTTTTTCCTTGGCTCGTCGGCCCAGCATTAAGCGACGGCGGAAGCGGATGAGCGGCATCTCAACCAACGCGGCCCACTCTTTTTTGTCGGGTTCCCGGCCGTTGTCGCTTTCAAATTGAGACGCCAGCTCTTCGAGGTAGAGGAGATCCGCGATTTTGCGAGCGAGTTCGATCTCTTCGTCGGGACGCAGAAGGCGGATCCGTCCGATTTCCTGCAGATAGACCCGAATGGAGTCTTCGGTGTAAACGCCTTTGGGGCCGATTTTGATGCTCGCCAGGGCTTTGGCCTTGGCTTCCTTCTCGGCAGCGGCTGTTTTGGCCTTCTCTTCAGCTGTTGGTTGAGCTGTAGCTGCCTTGGCGGTCGATTTTTTAGCTGTTGATGCCTTGGTGGTGGTCTTCTTGGCGGTTGCTGCTTTCTTTGTGGTCTTTGTGGTGGTTTTTGCCTTGGCGGTTTTGGCTGCTGCTTTCTTCGTTGTTCCGGAAGACTTGGCCTGATCCGCTGCTGCGAGCAGTTCATCTGCCGCGGCGCTCAGGTCATTCGCGCTTGACTTGCTGGCTCGGCGGCGCGCGGGGGCTTTTTTGGATTCTTTGCTCGAGACTTCCTTCACTGTGCCGTCAGCATTGGCCAGAAGAACGATGTCCGGCTTGGCAGCTTTGGTGGCAGCTGGGGTCATGGTGAAAGTCGAAGTCGGATGAAGGGGGGACGCAAAAGCGGCAACAGCACACCAAGGGCTCAGGCCCAAAAAGCCTGATCTTCTGTCACAACGGAAGAGAACGACGCAGCTGACGCTGAGACGGAGATCATGGGCTGATGGTGGTGTCCGCGAGTCGACGAAACGCTTGGACTAATTGTCTGTGCTGCCCGGGGTGGTCTCAGACCGGTCAAAGTGGCAAGGACAAGACCTTGACTTCAGACTCTGTGTCTTCCCTCTGGATCGAGCGCAGGGTTGGCAGAAAACGACCAACCTCTTCACGTTAATGAAGTCTTCCGAAGTTTGCAAGGTCCTGTCGCATCCAAGGCGCTGCGTTGATGTCTGGCTTGAGGCCGGGCGGGAGGGGCGGTCCTTCACCTACTCCGCTGATCCGTCCATGGGATTGATGCCAGGAGACCTGGTGCGGGTGCGCCTGAGAGGTCGTGCCATGCATGGGTTGGTGGTCGCGCAGCGGGAGTGGGGAGCGGATGAACCCCCAGAACTGCAGCCGGTGGAAGCACTCCTACAGCGGGCTGCTGTTGACCCTGATTGGTACGGCTGGTTGGAGGGGGTGGCGGACCGCTGCCACCTGAGCGCCTTTCGCACGTTGAAGGCGGCTCTGCCGGCGGGATGGATTGGTCAGGCCGGTCAGCGCTCGCTGGCGGGAGGACGTCAGATGTGGTGGGTGCAGGGCTGTGATCCCTTCGATGACGCGGATCAACCCAGCCCCCGCCAGCGGGAACTTCTGGCTTGGTTGAAGGCCCAAGGCGGTGGCGTCTGGCAACGGGATCTTGTGGCTAGTGGATTTGGTGCTCATTTGCTGCCCCCCCTGGTTCAACAGGGTTACCTGGTGCGTGAGCGTCGGCTGGCGGAGGACAAGGTCGCTGGGGGTGCTGATCTCCGGGAGCATCCCCAGGCCTTGACCGCTGAGCAGCATGCCGTGGTCGATGCCTACCAACAGCTTTCTCCCGGGCGTGGGCTGTTGCTGTGGGGAATTACGGGTTCCGGCAAGACTGAGGTGTACCTCCAACTCGCTGCCCAAGAGCTGGAGCGGGGCCGCCATGTCTTGTTGCTGACCCCCGAGATCGGTTTGATTCCCCAACTCGTCGATCGCTGCCGTAAACGCTTCGGCTCGCGCGTCGTTGAATACCACAGCGGTTGTGGTGACGCTGAGCGGGTCCGGACCTGGCGCCGCTGTCTTTCCGCGGAACAGCCATTGGTGGTTGTTGGAACTCGCTCCGCCGTGTTTGTTCCTCTGAAGCCGCTTGGATTGATCGTTCTTGATGAGGAGCACGACAGCTCCTACAAGCAAGACGCTCCGATGCCCTGCTATCACGCCCGCGACTTGGCCTTGGATCGGGTTGTGATGCAAAAAGCACGGCTTGTGCTGGGCAGTGCCACACCGTCGCTTGAGAGTTGGGTTCAATCTGGCTCCGATGGTGCCTTGACCTTGGTGCGTTTGACCCAGCGCATTTCGCGGCAGGCCCTACCTCCCGTGCATGTGATTGACATGCGCCATGAGCTGGCTGAAGGGCACAAACGTCTGGTGAGTCGTGCCTTGATGGACCGTCTTGCGGCGCTGCCGGAGCAGGGCGAACAGGCGGTGGTTTTGGTGCCACGTCGGGGATACAGCCCTTTTTTGAGCTGCCGCAGTTGCGGCGAGGTGGTGATGTGCCCCCATTGCGATGTGGCTCTCACCGTCCACCGTGGACAAGGTGGACGCCAGTGGCTGCGATGCCATTGGTGTGACCATCGTGAGGAGCTGGAGAGCCGCTGCAGTCACTGTGGTTCCACGGCATTCAAGCCCTTTGGAGCGGGGACGCAGAAGGTCTTGGAACTCCTTTCCCAGGAACTTGAAGGCCTTCGCTTGCTCCGTTTCGATCGGGACTCCACCGGGGGGCGTGATGGTCATCGACGCCTGCTGGACCGCTTTGCCGCCGGGGAGGCGGATGTCTTGATCGGAACGCAGATGCTGGCCAAGGGTATGGATCTGCCGCGGGTCACCCTGGCGGCGGTGCTCGCAGCGGATGGGCTTCTGCATCGCCCCGACCTCCGCGCAGGTGAGCAGGCACTGCAGTTGTTGTTGCAGTTGGCGGGCCGAGCTGGCCGGGGCGAGCGACCGGGACAGGTGCTTGTCCAGACGTACACCCCGGAGCATCCGGTGATTCAACACCTGGTGGATGGTCGTTATGAGGCGTTCCTTGCTCAGGAAGTGGCTCTTCGGAAGGAGGCCGGCTTGGTGCCCTTCAGTCGCGCTTGTCTGTTGCGTCTGTCTGGAGATTCCCCCAGCAAAACAGCAACGGCGGCAGCGGTTCTTGCTGAGCGGATCCGGCCGATGTGTCAGAGCCAGAGTTGGTGGCTGCTGGGGCCTGCCCCTGCTCCGGTGGCCCGCGTGGCAGGACGGAGCCGATGGCAGCTGCTCTTGCATGGACCGTCGGGCTCCTCTCTTCCGTTGCCTCCTGGGCAGGACCTTTGGGAGGGCTTGCCCAGGGGTGTGGCGCTCACCGTGGATCCTGATCCGCAGCAGCTTTGATCAAGAGGGCAGTTCCGGGAAGCCAAAGCCCAACTTCCGCCGCACGACCTGCAGGAGCATGCTGCACGTCAGCAGCATCAGAATCACCAGCCCACCAAGGCCGAGAGGATTCCAGCGCCAGCCCCGCCAGTTGATCTCGGTGGTTGTTCCGGAATGCGCTGTGCTTTGAATCCGCCCATGGTTGAGGCTTAGATGCAGGTCCAGCCCAGGAATCTCGGGCAAATCGCTGAGGTCGACGATCAGTTGCAAGTGCTGCTGCACCCCCAGCAGCCAGTTGCGTTCCTCGAGCTTGAGCACCGGTGCAGGGAGAGAGAGTCCTGCCGCGCGGCCAGCTACCTCAACCACAGCGGCCATCTGTTGCGCCAGATCATGCGATGACGCAACGCCGCTACTGATGTGCTGTTGTCCAGGCCCCGACTGCTTGATCTTCAGCCCGGACACCTCCCGTTCCAAATCGCGTTCAAACTGGTCTTGCCAGGGCAGGGAGCGTTCCTGGGTGCTCTGCACGTCCCAGGTGAGGGCCAGTCGATCCGGACCGCGAAGCTCGAGATCGGCCTGGATCCTTACGCAGCCACTCAACAGCAGAGTGATCCCCAGCAGAACTGCCAGGACCAGCACGGCGAATCCGGCCGCCGGTGGTCGCGTCGGCCCCGTCGGTGGCGGAGGCGGTGGTTCGGGGCGCCGGGAGCGCCGCCGTCGCATGGTGCTCGGCTGCCCGCTGCCGGAGGCATTCATCTCCAGTTGCGGCATCGTCATCGACCAGCGTTCCGGACGATCCAGGCTGGGGGCCTCGAGAATCTCGAGTAGTTGTTGCGCTTGCTGGCGCAACTTGGGATCTCGGCAGCGACTGAGCAGACGACAGGTGGCGATGGCCTTGTCGTCCTGCCCCTGCCCCATCCAGGCGGTGATCATCAAGTAACGCAGCCGGGGCCCCTCGGGACTGTTGGGCGGGTGGGTTTCCGCTAGGGGGAGGAGCAGATCCAGGCACTGTCCATAGTCCCCGCGCTCGAGGGCTGCTTCCGCTTCGGAAAGGTCCAGTCCTGAGTCTTTTTCGCTCACCCTTCAGCCGCGTCCCACAACCATGGTGCCGATGCCAGCGTCCGTAAAGACTTCGAGCAACAGGGCGTGGGGAACCCTGCCGTCAATGATGTGGGCGGCTGCGACGCCTTGCGCCAAGGCGCGGATGCAGCATTCCGTTTTTGGGGTCATGCCTCCTGCGACGACGCCGTCTTCGATCAATTGTCTCGCCTCTGAGAGGCGCAGTTTGCGGATCAAGGAGTCAGCATCGTTTCGGTCCTTGAGGATGCCGGGGGTGTCGGTCAGCAGGATCAGTTTTTCGGCCTCCAGGGCCGCCGCCAGTTCTCCCGCCACTGTGTCGGCATTGATGTTGTGGGCGCGCCCGTCATCGGGGGTTGCGGCAACGCTGGAAATGACGGGCACGTAGCCCTTCTCCAGCAGCGGTTCCAGCACATCGGGATTGACGCGGGCAACGTCTCCCACCAGCCCATGGCTGCCATCCCCCCAGGGGCGAGCCTCGACCAGGCTTCCGTCACTTCCGCTCAAGCCAACGGCACGGGTGCCGAGCTGATTGAGCCCATTCACGATCTGTTTGTTGACGCGACCCACCAGCACCATCTCCACCACATCCATGGTGTCGGCGTCAGTGACGCGCAATCCGTCGCGGAATTCGGCTGGAATTTCCAGACGCTGCAGCCACTGGTTGATTTCCGGCCCGCCGCCATGAACCACGACGGGTTGGACCCCAACACAGGCAAGCAGAGCCAGATCGCGAAAGACGGCAGCACGCAGTTCGGAATGGGCCATGGCCGCTCCGCCGTACTTGATCACGATGCGCCGTCCGGCGAAACGCTGGATATAAGGAAGGGCTTCGCTGAGCACCGACACCCTGAGGGCGTCATCGTTGTTCTGGGTTGACTGGGCCATGGCTTATGCCTCACCCGCGGGAAGCAGAACAACATCCAACCGCTGCTCATCCAGTTCCTTGAGTTCCGCTCGCATTCCCTTGGCGAAGAAACGCCCGAGACGCTCCTGCCGCTCTTGCCAGCGTTCGAGGGGAACGGCTCCAAGCAGAAAACGCAGCCGAAGGCCATAGCCAGCGTCGGAATGCAGCTCTTCGATCTCCTCCAACTGCGGCGGGGTGTCCTCATCCCAGAGCTTGAGCGCTTCGAGTGACGACTCCAGATGGGCCTTCTGGCCGTAGCGCCAGCGCGTCACATCCCCGAGAAGCTTGCCCAGTTCAGGGGCTGCCGCTTCCCGTTCTTTTTGAAAGGTCTTGATGGGTGTCACCCGGATAGCGGGTGGCAGCTCCGAGGATTTCAGGGCCAGTCCCCCCAACAAGATGGGAATTCCATAGAAAATTGTGGGCAGGCTGAGGTTGGCGCTTCCCGTCGCGTAAGCGGTGGCACCGATCACTGTCAGCACGCCTCCGGCGATGGTGACGAGGCTGCCGGGGGAGAAGAAATCCTTCATGAAGGCCTTGGCTTGATCGTCATTTTGACCTCTAGGCCATCAGGATGGAGATCCACTGCCTCGAGCTAGATGCCTGATCCATCGTCGACCGGCATGGATGATCTGCTCCAGCAGCTCGATCGCGATCGCAGCTGGTTGTTGCAGCAGATTGATGGCGGTCGTTGGCCCGAGCTCCGGCTTGACCTGGCGGCCCTCGAGCGAGAGCTCGGGCAACTGATCACCCGAGCTTCAGAGCTGCAGGACGAAGCCGATCGTTGAACCGCTCCGAACCGAGAACATCCTCTGATTCAGAACGGAATGTCGTCGGTGTCGGGAACCAGGGGCGCAGCATTCCAGCTGGCTGGTTCTGGCTCTTTCGCCACTTTCGTCGCCGCAGCTGCGGGGGCCTGTCGGACTGGGGCCGGGGCTGAGGGGTTGCCGGCGGGGGGAGCACCCGTGGCTGAAGCGCCGATCGGATGGAGCCGAGCCAGGGTGAATTCAGCCCGTTTCTCCTTCATGCCATCGCCTCGGGGCATGGTGTTCATCCGCAGCCGGCCTTCAATCAGCAGCCGCTGCCCTGTCTGCACACGGTTCTGTAGCTCCTGGGCCAGGTTGCCCCAGCCAACCACCTTCAATTCGCCTGGCGGATCACCCTCCCGCAGGGGGTCAAAGCGCACGGCCATCTCCGCAATGGGAGTCTGGTTGTCTTGGGTGTATCGAACCGTCGGTGCGTCGATCACCTCCACTTCGAGCACGCAATGGTTCATGGCTTGAGCTGGTGTCGGCGCACATCCTGATGCAAGGGCCCGCGAATGACCAGCGTCGTGTCCTGTTGCTGGCTGGAACCGGTGAGGGGCCGCGCTTGGTGCAGGAGCTCTCTCGCTGCAATTGGCGTGTGAGCGTGAGCGTGGTGACCTCAAGTGCGGCGAAGGCTTACGCGGGACTGCCGCTGGAGCGGATCTCGATCGGTGCCCTGCAAGGTGTTGGCGGAATCATTGCCGCTCTGCACCAGGCCGGGCCTTTTCGTTGGGTGGTGGATGCCACGCATCCCTTTGCAGCTCAGATCAGCCATTCCCTGGTCACCGCCTGTGCTTCGGTGGACCAACCGCTGCTGCGTTATGAGCGTCGCCGCGAACCGCTTGGAGCTGCCTCCCTGGTGGCTGATGCCAAGGCATTGGCAGTGCAGCCGTTCCAGGGCCAGCACCTGCTGCTGGCTATTGGGGGTCGCCATCTTCCGGCGATGGCTGCTGCTGTACGCCGCGCTGGGGCCATCCCCTATGGCCGTGCACTTCCGTCCCCTGATGGATTGCGCGCAGCCCTGCGGGCGGGTTTGGATCCGGATCACCTCGCCGTGGTGCGTCCCCTGCAGGGGGAGGTGCCGGGGGCGATCGAGCGAGCCCTCTGCCAACGCTGGGGCATCAGCGTGGTGTTGTGCCGCCAGTCTGGTGGTGTGACGGAACAGCTCTGGCATCAACTCACAACAGAGCTGGGGCTGAACTTGGTGCTGTTGCGCCGTCCATCCCCCCCCGATGGCATGGCTTGTGTCGAGGATGTAAGCAGCCTTTTGGATCGGCTTGAGCGAGATTGAAGCGAGTGGGATGGTGCTTGCCCTCACCACGGAAGCGGACGCCGAGCGCGCCCAACAGCTGGCTGAGGTCTTGCTGGAGCGCCATCTTGTGGCGTGTGTCTCCATTCACCCCGTTCAGTCTTTCTACCGCTGGGAGGGCGCGCTGGAGCATTCCGATGAGGTCCAACTGCTGATGAAGACCTCCGCCCAGCATCTGGAGGCGGTTCGCTTGGCTGTGTCAGAACTGCACAGCTATGACACACCCGAGTGGTTGAGCTGGCCGGTGACGGCTTCACCGGCCTATGGGGCTTGGGCCCTGGCTGAGCTCAGTTCAGATGCGTCGCCGCCAGCTGCTTGAGGGAGACCTGGGAGCGTGCCCCCAGTTGCGTCACGATTTGACCAGCGCAGAGAGCACCGAGCTGACCACAGCGTTCGAGGGACTCGCCCTGGGTGAAGGCATGCAGGAATCCCCCGGCATAGAGGTCGCCTGCTCCTGTGGTGTCCACCAGGTCGCCCAGGCCGAAGATGCCGATATCCCAGCGTTCGTCTCCACTCAGCACGACGGATCCCTGGGCTCCACGGGTGATCGCGATCACCGAGCAGCAGCCGCGGACCCGGTCGAGGGCCTGATCGAAATCCTCGGTTTCGTAGAGCGACTGAATCTCGACATCATTGGCGAACAGCACATCCACATGGCCATTGACCAGCTCGAGGAAACTCTCCCTATGCCGATCCACGCAGAAGCCATCCGATAGGGAGAGGGCCACTTGTCCTCCTGATTCTCGGCAGGCTTCTGCGGCGGCGATGAAGGCTCGCTTGGCGGCTGGGCTGTCCCAGAGGTACCCCTCCAGATAGAGCACCTTGGCCTGCTTGACCATCGACAGATCGAGATCCTCCGGCTCCAGCTGGGTGGAGGCTCCCAGGAAGGTGCACATGGTCCGCTCCGCGTCGGGCGTGACGTAAATCAGGCAGCGCGCTGTTGTGGCTCCGCTGGTGGCGGCTGGGGTTTCAAAGCGTGCACCAACGGCTCGGATGTCGTGGCTGAAGATGGTGCCGAGCTGGTCGTCACGGACACGACCGATGAAACCAGCGCGACCGCCGAGCTGGGCGATCCCGACCATGGTGTTGGCGACAGATCCGCCGGAGGTCTCAAGGCCAGGACCGCTCGCCTTGTAGAGGGTCTCGGCCTGTTGTTCATCGATTAACGCCATGCCTCCTTTCTGGAGGCCGTTGTCAGAGATGAAGCTGTCGTCCGTCTGAACCAGAACGTCCACGATCGCGTTGCCGATGCCAACGACATCGAGATTGCAGGTGCTGGGGAAACGGGTCTCAGGCGACATCGGTGCTGTGAAGACAGCCCCGAAGTATGAACCTCAGAGGCTCAGGCGCTCAACAACGCGCGTTTCGGGCCATGGATCGGATCTTCCACAACGATGGTCTGATCACGGCTGGCACCAAGCGAGACGATGGCGATCGGCACTTCCATCAAATCCGCGAGGAAGCGCAGGTAATCCATGGCCGGTTTGGGGAGATCCTCAAGACTGCGGCATTCCTCGGTTGAGCATTGCCAGCCAGGCAGTGTTTTGAAGATGGGCTTGCACTGGGCGAAGTCCTCGGCACTGCTAGGGAAGTGCTCGATCCGCTCGCCGTTGAGCTCATAGGCCACGCAAACCTGGATCTCGTCGAGTTCATCCAGAACATCCAGCTTGGTCACGGCCAGACAGTCCAAGCCGTTCACCTGCACGGCATAGCGACCGATCACACCGTCAAACCAACCGCAGCGCCGCCGCCGGCCAGTGGTGGTTCCGAATTCCCCACCGCGTTCGGTGAGCTGATCATTCAGGCTCCCGCTCAGTTCCGTTGGGAAGGGGCCCTCACCCACACGGGTGGTGTAGGCCTTGGCGACGCCGATAACACGGTCAATCAGAGTCGGACCGACGCCCGCACCGATGCAGGCCCCTCCGGAGACGGGATTGGACGAGGTGACGTAGGGGTAGGTGCCATGGTCCAGGTCCAACAGCGTGCCCTGGGCTCCTTCGAACAGGATGTTTTTGCGATCCCTGGCAGCCTGGTGAATGGCCTGGGTGCACTCCACAACGTGGGGTGCGAGGCGCTTCCCGTATTCCAGATATTCCTTGATGACATCCTCGGCGTTCAGAGGAGCAACGCCGTAGATGGTTTCAAGAAGTTCGTTCTTTTCCTGCAGAGGCCCCTCAAGGCGTTCCCTCAGCCGTTGTTCGTCCAGCAGGTCGATCACGCGGATGCCGCTGCGTTGCGACTTGTCCGCATAGGTGGGGCCGATTCCGCGGCCAGTTGTTCCGATCCGACGCGCTCCGCGTTGCTTCTCCATGGCCTGATCGAGCAGGCGGTGGTACGGCATCGTCACGTGAGCCGTGGATGCCAAGCGCAGGCCCGAAATATCGATGTCATTGGCGATGAGCATGTCGAGCTCACCAAGCATCACCTTGGGATCCACGACCGTTCCTGACCCAATCAGGCAGATCGTGTCGGGATAGAGGATTCCAGAGGGAATGAGGTGCAATTTCAGGACACGTTCGTCAACGACGATCGTGTGGCCTGCATTCACACCACCCTGATAGCGCACCACCACATCGGCCGAGCGGCTGAGGAGATCGGTGATCTTTCCTTTTCCCTCGTCACCCCACTGCGCTCCGATGACGACAACGTTGGCCAAGAACACGGCGGCCCGAAGCCGCAGATCTGCACAATCCGCGAGTATCTCAGATCTCGGGTGGCCTCGTCAAAGCGTGTGTCCAGGGGCTCAGCTGCCCCGGACCACAGACTTCTCGGCTTTGCTTAATTCCTTGGCGATCCGGTCATGGAGTGCCTCAGGAAGGGGACGGTTGGCATAGGAGGTGTAGTGACCCGCCAGAGAGTTCAGTGCGGTCTGCATTGTTGTGAAGGAGCTGAGTCCGTTCACGCGCGGCTGAGGCCGGTAGCGGGACATGTAGTCGTTGATCAGTGACCGAGCGTCCGCTTCGGCTTCGGCGTGGGTTGGATCGTCCTGGGGCAGGTCGATCACCGTTCGCAACGTGCGGGAGACCGCCACGGTGTCTTCCACGTAATTGCCGCTCAAACGGGCTTCAGCATCACCACTGCAGGCGGTTAGAAAAAGGCATAAGCCCAGGCCGAGGGCTACAGCAGCCCGGCTCAAGGGGCGAAGCAGGCGTGTCAGTGCGGAGAGCATGAAACCCTTGAGAATCTGCTGACTTTAGGGGTGGAGTGCCTTGATCAGGCAAGACAAGGCCTCTGCGTGGTGAAGCTTCTGTACCTCTCGGTTGCTGCGCTGAACAAGCTCAACGACGCCATCGGTTGCGTCCCGTCCCACCACGATCCGCCAGGGAATACCGATCAAATCCGCGTCTTTGAATTTGACGCCCGCTCGTTCCTTTCGGTCGTCGATGAGCACGTCGACCCCTGCCTTCTGAAGTTGCTCATAGAGCGTTTCCCCCAGCTGGGCCTGGGTCTCGTCCTGGATGTTGGCGACGACCACAATCGCTTCGAATGGGGCGATTGTGGGTGGCCAGCAGATGCCACCGTCATCGTGATGCTGTTCGACGGCAGCCTGCGCCAGCCTGGAAACGCCGATCCCATAGCAACCCATCCAGAACGGTTCGGTCTTGCCGTTCTCGTTGGTGAAGCGACTATCCATGGCTTCGGAATATTTCCGGCCCAACTGAAAAATGTGGCCGACTTCGATGCCACGTTTTTCAGTCAGCCGTGATTCCGCGTTGTGTCGACAGGCGTCGCCCGCCCTTGCATTGCGCAGATCCAACCTTGTTGGCTGTTGCTTGAGGGCGGCCCAGCTGGTGTTGAAACGGTGCTGATCAGGCGTATTGGCACCACAGACAAAATGGCCCAACTCAAGGGCTGTTTCGTCTGCCAGACGCAGGAAGGTTGGCTCCCAGGTCTTCGCTCCCTGCAGGACGTCATCGGACAAGTCAGGCCCGATGGATCCGAAGGGGATTGGATCGATTTGTTGGCGGTTTTGGTCGTCTGGCGTGATCGAACGGCAATCGAGGACGCCCTTGCCCAGGATGCCGCTGACGGCGTTGACGACTTTGGTGGGGTTCAGGTCCTGGTCACCACGAAGGCTGATCAGCAGGGGTTGGAGCGTGTCGTCGTCCAAGGCCGCCACACAAAGCAGCACCTTCACCACTTGGCTTGGATCCCAGCCTTTGGCGTCGCAGAGGCTCTCGATGCTCCCCAAGCCAGGGGTCGGGATGCACTCCTCAGGGCCTTCGGGTAGGGGCGATGCCGCTGGGGCAATCGAAACAGCCTTCTCCTGATTGGCCGCGTATTGCCCGTCATCGCTGATCAGGATCAGGTCTTCCCCGGCATCCGCCGTCACCATGAACTCCTGGGAGGCAGCACCTCCGATCGCTCCGCTGTCGGCATCGACAGGGACGGCATCGAGTCCGCAACGTTCAAAAATGCGGCGATAGGCCTGATCCATCAACCCGTAGGTCTCGCGAAGGTCCGCTTCGCTGGCATGAAAGGAGTAGGCGTCTTTCATGATGAATTCTCGACCTCGCATCAGACCGAAGCGAGGACGGATCTCGTCTCGGAATTTGGTCTGGATTTGATAAAGGTTCACCGGAAGCTGCCGGTACGACCTCAACAGCTCACCTGCCAGGTTCGTGATGACTTCTTCGTGGGTTGGTCCAAGCCCCAGCTCTCTGCCTTGCCGGTCTTCGAGGTGAAACATGATTCCCTCGCCAGCTGTGTAGCCCTGCCAGCGACCGCTTTTCTGCCAGAGCTCTGCAGGGTGCAGCTGTGGAAGCAGGGTCTCCTGGGCGCCGGCGCGGTTCATCTCCTCACGCACCACGGCTGTGATTTTTTGAAGCACCCTCCACATCAGAGGTAGATAGGCGTAAATCCCTGATCCAATGCGACGGATGTACCCAGCACGCAGAAGCAACTGATGCGAGGTGATCTCCGCTTCGGCGGGAACATCCCGAAGCGTCACCAGCAGCAGGCGGGAGACGCGCATCGATCGCAAGAAAACGAGATTTGGAAGCTATCACCGCTCCGGAAGCATGCCGATCGCAGAAGTGTCCGTTTTGCTGGGATTCCACTGTGCGCCCTGAGTCTCGGCTGCTACCGTCCAGCTCATTCCAGCCTGTCCTAGGCCCGTCTCATGTTTCCTCGGTCCGTTGAATCTGTGGCGTCACACGTTCAACAACAGGCAGAACTTTCCATGGATTCAGCCCAAGCTTCCGCGCAACCTGAGGCCTTGGTGGGCATTGACGACGTTCAGAAATCTCTCAATCGTTCTCGCGCATCGGTCTATCGCTACACCAACACAGACCCTCGCAACCTCAATCCTCCCTTCAATCCCCGCAAGCTGAATCCGGAATACCGCAGCGATCAGAAAGATCCGCTGATGTTCCATCCCAACGAAGTTGCACGCTTCGCCAAGGACGTTCTGCGCATCAAGGAAGTCACTGTTGAGGTGTTGAATTCTCCGTCAACGGCGACGCAACAGATTCTGGGATCAATCCTTGAAGAGCTCCGTCTGATTCGCACCCATCTCGAAGGCAGCGTGCAGCCCCCTTCTGATCTAAGTGCACGTCTCGACCAGCAAGATCGTCCAGCTGCTTAATGATCCATGCATCTGTCTTTGGGCAGTGACAGAATGAATTGATCAACGTTGTGATGAGAAGAGGGAGCCCTTGTGACTCCTCGTTCTATGGCCTCAGATGCTTTCCTCCCGTCTGGCGATGACGCCATCGCGTCGTCTGAGACGGATGAGCCGTTTAGTCGTAGCGCCTCTTTGACGGCCTTAACTGGACTGCTGATTGCTGTTGTCAGCTTCAGTGCTCCTTTGGTGGCTGTGATCACGGATCGACCCTTCTCCTCTCCGCGACTGATCCCAACCGCCTCGCATCGGAATGGATCTCCATCAGCTCCCCCCGTCTCCTTCGCAAGGATTGGTGAATCTCATCGTGGAGATTCCGGCAGGAAGCAGAAATAAATACGAATATCTGGCTGAGGCTGGCGTCATGGTGCTGGACAGGGTGATGCACTCCTCGGTGCGTTACCCGTTCGATTACGGCTTCATTCCCAACACTCAGGCGGACGATGGATCTCCCCTTGATGCCATGGTCATCATGGCCGAGCCCACTTTTGCTGGCTGTCTGATCAAGGCCCGCCCTATCGGGGTTTTGGATCTGTATGACCTGGATGTCTACGACGGGAAGATCTTGTGTGTTCCCGATGCGGATCCCCGTCAAGACGAGATCCGTAGCATTCGCCAGATTGCGGCATCACAGCTTGAGGAGGTCGCTGAATTTTTCAGGACATACCGCACGCTGCAAGGCGGAGTTGTGTCGATTGATGGTTGGCGCGACATCGATGCGGTCCAGCCATTACTGGATTCCTGTATCAAAGCGGCCAACTGATCTCAGAAAAGGTCCGCTTGATTCGGCCAGTTGCTTGTAGGTTGGTGCGCATTGAGATTCGCCGAAACTGTGCCCACCATCCGATTCGAGCAGGAAGACCAGCAGGTTGGCTGCATCGAGGGCGCGAATCTGCGAAAAGCTGCACTTGATGCAGGGATCAACCCCTACAAGAGCCTCAACAACCTCAACAACTGCAGTGGCGTTGGTCAGTGCGGCACCTGTGTGATGGAGGTGGTTGAAGGTCAGGGCAACCTTTCACCCCGCAGCGACGTCGAAGAGGTGTACCTGGCTGACCGGCCTGCGAATTTCCGCTTGAGCTGCCGCACCACTGTGAACGGTGATGTGACGGTTCGCACCCGTCCGGCCGAAGGTGTTGGCCGCGGCTCCAACAGCCTGGTTGGTGCGATCAAATCCCTGTTTGGCCGCTGAGTCTTGGCGGGAATTCTCCAGGTCTACAGCTACAACCGCTGCAGCACCTGTCGGAAGGCGTTGGCATGGCTGTCTGAGCGAGGAATCGCCCACGACGTCCACGACATCACCCTGAACCCACCGTCTAGGGAGCTGCTGTCGGCGGCTTATCAATGTTTTGGTGAGCGGAAGCTGTTGTTCAACACCAGTGGCCAGAGCTATCGAGCCATGGGAGCTGCATCGGTGAAGGCCCTCACCGATGACGAGGCTCTTGATGCTCTGGCTGCCGACGGAAAACTGATCAAACGCCCTTTTGTGGTGGTGGATTCCTCCACGTTTCTGATCGGCTTTAAGCCTGATCTCTGGGAGTCGACGCTCCAGGGCTGAAATTCAATCCATCCAATTCGCTGATCAGAGCATCGACATCTCCTTGGTCACGGATTTGGCGGAAGCTCGATCGTTTGATGTCTTCCAGCAGGGCCACGAGCAAATCCTGACTTCGAGTCAATACAGGGCCTTGTTCCAGCATGTGTGCAAGTTCCTCCCACAGTCGATCGAGGGCCTCTGATCCCAGGGATTCGAGGACAGGGTCGCGCTGACCGATGCGGTTGCCGGCTCCCTTCGAGAGGTCGAGGACGGAGGTCACCATGCTTTCCGCCATCTGGCGGCTGAATTCCGATTCGGCGTTTTGCAGTCCGGGGAGCCGCCGTAAGGCGTCAGGCACCACGTTCCGGTCCAAACTCTGCTGCACCAGATGGCTGATCAAGGCTTGCAGTTGCGGGCGCATGGCTGGGCCAACACGGGTCAGCAGCAGTGGCACCCATAGCCGCAGCAGCTCGACCACCTCCCGCTCATCATTTAGATCACTGCTTTGGTAACTGCACAGTCCCCGCACCCTCTCTGGCAATTGCGGAGATCGGATCAATTGCTGGAGTGTGTCGACGAGTCGGATGGCGATGACCTCAAACAGTTCCACCGCCAACAGGGCCACCACGCCGCGGCTGATGACCGCACGAAGAGGTTCCAATTGCAGCAGCCCTGCTCCGCAAAGGCGTTCTGTGACAGGGATCACCCTGAGCCAGCGCGCAAATGGAAGCAGCAGTGGCAGGTCGATCCAGCGACGTAACAGGGCGTCGCGCCAGCGGATCGCGGGGTAGCGCTGTTTCAGGCGCAGGGTCCGCAGAAGGATGTCGAGCAGGAACAGGAGTTGAAACGGAGTGTCGATGCGCCAGCTCAGATCGCTGGGGCGTCCGTTTTCGTCGATGCTTCGCCAGTAATTGCTTTCCACCAGGGGCACGATCTGCTGGCTCCAGAACTGACGCTCCTGGCTCCAGGGGGATTTCTCGAGATGCTCGGGGCTCAGTAGAAGGTTGGCCGATGCGCGAGCTGATTCCAGGCCGGTACGAGCTCGGAGTCGGTTCTTGAATTTCTCAAGCGCACCGGCATTGCCTGAACTGATGAACGGGTTGCTGTCCATCAGCCCCGTGGTTAGAGCCGCCTGCTGCTTCAGCAGATCGCTGCTTTCAGGTGTACGCAAACCGCTTTTCAGGAGTGCTTGATCCAGGGCGCTGTAGGCCTTGAGATAAGCCTCTGTGTCGCGATGGGGTTCGATGCCCTTTAAGGGGTCCAGAAGTGGGGTGATGTCCGGCAGCCAGGGCAGAGGGACCACCAGGGGCAGCGATGGAACCGGATAAAGATTGCGTTGAAGCCAGAAAGTGCGCAGGGGGATGTAGGTGAGGTCAAGAGCGACCCAGCTGAGATTGATTGCGGCGATCACGGCAATGGCCTGGTCCCAGCGGCGCCAGCTGAGCAGGCCTCGATGGGGCTTAAGTGCTTGCCAGCGTGGACGGATCATGGGGCCTGCAGGCTCCCCCTATCGTGGTTCGAAAGATTGAGCCTGCCCACATTGAACGCGGAGAAAGGGCCTTCTGATGTGAAGGGCAGAGTGAGCGCGATTTGGGAGTTCTGGGCCCCGTTTCTGTTCACGGTCTCGCTGTATCTCTTGCTTCGGCAATTCGCCTTTGAAGCGCGTTACATCCCATCGGGATCGATGCTTCCTGGCCTGCAGGTTGGCGACAAGTTGATCGTTGAGAAACTTTCGTATCGGTCCCGCCCTCCCCAGCGTGGTGAGATCGTCGTGTTCAATTCCCCAAGTGCGTTTGATCCCGTCTGGAAATTGGAGTCGGGGCAACCGAATCCACTGAAGTGCGGCATCGTCACCTTCCCAGGCATCAGTTGGGTTGTCGATCGGGTTCTGGTGCAGCGCTATCCCGAATGTGAGGCCTGGATTAAACGGGTGGTCGGTGTGCCTGGCGATGTTGTTGAGGTCAACAGTCGCGGCGCTGTGAGCATCAACGGCACAGCCTTCAAAGAGCCTTACGTCACCAACTTCTGTTCGGATCGCGATGGAATGATCGGCTGCAAAGGTCTGTATGCCGTCGTCCCCGAAGGCAACGTTGTCGTTTTGGGTGACAACCGTCGCAACAGCCAGGATGCACGTCGTTGGCCCGGGGGGCCGTTCCTGCCCGACGATCAGATCATCGGGCGTGCTGTCTTCCGCTTCTGGCCGCCTGCGCGGATCGGTCCGCTCAGCAACTGAGTCCGCAGGCCACAACACTGCCCTGAAGTTCACGTCCCAGCCAGGGAATGTTGGCAGCGCGCGGAGCTCCAGGCGTGCTTCTCTCGACCGACCAGCGTTGCTCGGGATCGAACAGCAGCCAGCGCCGGCTGCCCTGCTCAAGCTGTTCAGGGGGCTGATCGATCAGGGCCGACGGCCCAAAGCTGAGGGCTTGCCAAAGATCTTCAACGGTCCAGCGGCCCGATTGCACCAGAGCATTCCAAAGCGCTGGCAGCACCAGATGGTGGCCGCTGAGGCCTGCCGGACGCTGGTCACCCGGCAACAGCATGTCCTCGGCATCCAGAGGCACAGCATGGACAGCCACGGCAGTAATGATTCGCTGTTGAACGGCCTGGATCAACTGGTCACGATCCTCCGGACCCCCGAGGGAGGGGCAGACGCGCCAGCCTGGATCGCTGCTGGCCAGCATGCTGCGGTCGGTCAGGAGATGCCACCAGCTCACGCTGCTCAGGGGAGGGAACTCGCAGCCTGAAAGCTGCTGCACCGCTGCTGCTGTGGAGAGGTTCATCAGCCGCAGCTGTTGTTCCGGATGGCGTTGATGCAGCAGCAGCAACTGGCTGAGCGGAACGGTCTCGCTGGTGATCGGATCCTCTGGCCACCCGGCCCGAAGCGTCTCCACTCCTTCCCGCACCAGCCCCTCCCCCTGCAGAGCGGGATCGCGGGGTGCCACAAGCACTGGGCATCCCCCCATCTCTCCGAGCAGCAGTCCCCGTTCCAGCAACGGGGTTGGAACCATGGCGTCATCATCCGCCAGTCCGATGGCACCGTGTTCGAGAAGATCGCCATGGGGGGCAAGTTCATCCGCCTTGCCGCCGCGGCTGAAGCCTCCCCAAAGGTGCAGGCGAACCGTTGCCGTCTGATCTTGATCGACGCTGAATCCCTGCAGCCGTTCCGGACGATCGCGCCAGGTGTTGCTGCGGGGGAGCAGGGCAATCTGGCCATAGCCCGCCGCTGCAGCGCAGTGACGCAGGCTCACGGCTGTTTCCTGATCCCCGCTGAAGGGGGTCTCAAGGATGGAATGGGGATCAACCAGGCAGGGGGCGACCAGTTGATCCGGTGCTGGGCTGGCCTTGATGCCCCGGCCAAGGGCTTGCTGCCGGGCCTCGTCGTCAAAGCCGACCAGCACCCCCTGATCGATCAGGACTGCACCGAGCATCACCGGTTGTCCGGGGCCACGCAGGACGCGCACCGGATCCAGAAGCAAGGTGTCGTTCATGACGTCAGAGAGCGCCTGCTGCCGTTCGGTCAATCACGCTTCCGAAATGGGAGGTGAGGTTCAGACAGGTCACCACTGCAGGCTGGCCTGGATCGGCGGCAATGTCGACCACCGTGACGCCACCGTTGCCCTGTTTGACGGCCCAGATGTCGGCCGGAGTTAGGCCAAGGAGGTCGCACAGAATCGTCTTGTTGACGGCGTCGTGGGCCACCACCAGCACCGTTTCCTCAGGCTTCAGCTCACCAGAGATCTCTCCCCAGCTCCGGACGGAACGGGCCCACACGTCCTGGATGGTCTCCCCTTCAGGCATCTGCACGGTTTCTGGAGCACGCTTCCAGGTGTCCAGCAGCTCCGACCAGCCGTCTCTGATCTCAGATTCGAGCTTGCCTTCCCACAGTCCGTGCCCGATCTCCACCAGTCCATTGATCTGGGTCAGGGGCACATCGGGATGCGCCTCGAGAATGATCTGTGCCGTTTCCGTTGGCCGCGACAGGGTGCTGCTCCAGGCCCGATCGATGGGGATGTCTTTGAGGAAATCGCGGGCGGCCGCGGCTTGACGGCGACCGTTGCTGTTAAGCGGAATATCGATTTGTCCCTGGAAGCGGCCTGCCTTGTTCCAGTCGGTCTCGCCGTGCCGCACCAGGATCAGCCTGGCGTTCTTGCCTTTCTCAGGCAGAGGTTGCAGGTGTGTGGTGCTGTTCAGGCATTCGATCTGCACCTGGGGGCGATCAACGCCGGGATGGAGGTTGAAGATCGAGAGGGAGGTGTTGTCGACGCGGAGCCGCCGGAACCCGTTGTCGGGCTCACCTAATAACACCAGCATCAGGCAGCGCAGGATGGCGTTGTGGGCCACCACCAGCACCGTGTCATTGCCATCGACGGGATGGCGCTGCAGCAGGTTGGTGATGAATCCACGCGCCTGCCCCATCAGCTCCGCCAGGGGCTTGTAAGACGAACCGTCCCGACGTTGAAGTTCCAACCTCATCGGTTGCTGTTTCCAGATGCTGTAAGCCTCTGGTGACCCTTCGATGAGCTCATCGATGGTTTGACCGGACCAGGGTTCCAGATCCACTTCAAGCAGGCCGTCATCGAGCACAACATCCGGTGCCTGACCGGCATGGGCCTCCAGCAGGCTTGCGGTTGTGGCGGCAGCCCGTTGCAACGGCGAGCTGTAGATGGCCTGGAAGCTCACCTCCTGCAGCGAGCGGCCCAGGGCCCTTGCCTGTTCATGACCCTCATCACTGAGGTTCGAAAGATCATCTCGACCCTGGATCCGCCGCTCCTTGTTGAAACTGCTGAGACCGTGGCGGACCAAAAGAAGACGAAGGGGCACGGTTCAGCTCAGCGTCAGGGCGCGGCCATCGTATGGAAGCGGCCTTTCGGGGGGACAATCGTGGGGAGTTGACGCCAGCTGGTGCCCAGTTCCCCACGACCGGTTTCCCCGCGCTGGAAGGGGCTTCTGGCGGCCCTATCCCTGGCCCTGGCCGGTTTTATCTGGCTGTCGGGCTTGGTTGACAGTTTGTCCAGACCATCGGTGGCTCCGGCCCTGAGCCTTCAGCAGCAGGAGCTGACTCTCCTGGCGGAGCCAGCGGTGCCGTCCTCGTTGAGAGAAGCCTTGCTGGGGGAGTCGCCGCGGGATGCGCTGATCAAAGCCCTGGAGGGGATCTCATCCGAGGATCGCAGTGAGCGGCAGCAACGGATGCTCCTGCTCTTGCAGGGCCAGACTCCTGCCTCTGCAGACCGTGAACGCGAACCCGAAGATCCCCTGCTCCAGCAGCTGCTGTGCGAAGTCAGCGCGTCTGATCCGGGGCTCTGCATTGATGGTGCAGCGGCGGGCCAAGCGGCGTTGCGTTTGGCGTTCAGCACGGTGCTGCCCCTGGTGACCGCCCTGCTCGGTGGTCTGCTGCTGATCGGTCAGGCCTGGCGGCTGGTGCGGGGGCGTCTGATGGCCTGGCCAGTGGTTCAGGGTCCGGACCTGACCTTGATTGATATGGCCTTGTTGGTGGCCGGTGGCTTCGTCGTCATCAGTGCCGTTGGCGTCCCATTGGTGGCGTTCCCCTTGGTCGGTGCCCTCACGGCTGGGCTTGCCAGTCCCCGCCGTGAAGCCGTGGGCGTGGTGATCAACTACGGCGTGATGGCCCTGCCAAGCCTGCTGATCCTCTGGCGGCAATTGCGGGCCCTGCCGAAGCAGAGTGCGCCACCATTGGGCTGGATGCAGTGGCGGCTGCGGCCTTTGATCTCCGCTCTGCTGGATGCAGTGGCGGGTTGGTTGATGGTGACCCCCCTGGTGATGCTCACGGGATGGTTGCTCGTGCGCTTGGTGGGGGATCCAGGGGGGAGCAATCCGCTGCTGGAGTTGGTGCTGGGCAGCCATGATCCGATCGCTCTCGGCTTGCTCGCTCTGACAGCGGTTGTGCTAGCTCCGCTCTTCGAAGAGACGATTTTTCGCGGCGCCCTGCTGCCAGTTCTGGCGGTCCGGTTTGGTCCCCTAGCGGGTGTCTTGCTCAGTGGCCTGTTGTTTGCCATGGCCCATATCAGTGTTGGAGAGCTGGCACCCCTCACCGTGCTCGGGGTTGGGCTGGGGTTGGTGCGGCTTCGCAGCGGACGGTTGTGGCCGTCAGTGCTGATGCATGGCCTTTGGAATGCAGTGACGTTCCTGAATCTGTTGCTGCTCTGAGCCTTGCCCCGCCTTTCCACAGGTGGTTCACTGGCCTATTCGCCTGTGATCCCGGTGGTTGCCGCTCCGGAACAGCGTGCATCGACCACAGCTTTTGAGCTGATCCAAGGTTCACTGTCCTCTGGACGGATTGCACGACGATCCCCTCTCCTTGGGGGACTCCATCGCTTGATGGACGGCACTCTGCTGGGCTTGATCGCGGCAGTTGCTGTTCTGGCGGGACTGACGTTGCACTGGCAGCATCGCTGGACCCTGGCTTACCGCCTTCTGGAGGCGACACACACCCAGGCGCATCGATTGACGGAATCAACTGCTGTCATGGAACAGCATCTGCTGCAACGTTCCCAACAACCGAACAGCCTTGTGCCCACCCAGGTGGCCAACTTGGTTCATCTCGATCGACCCGCTTCGCATTCGCTCCAGCCGACCACTCCCTCTCCGATGGTTTCGTTTCAGGAGCTGGGAGATCAGCCCATTAGGTCGGGGTACTGATGACGCGGTCGTCAGGGCGTCGACCTGTTCGTTCGCGACGTTCCCGCGCACGGGTCGTTCCTCTGACGCAGGTTCCGCCGAAGCGGTTGTTGATCATTTTCTGGATTTTGGCGGCAGGGCTGCTGGGCCTGATCGGTCGCATGGCATGGCTGCAGTTGGTGCAAGCTCCAGCCTTGGAGCAGCGTGCCCGTCAACTGCAGACGCAGCGCACCCAGCCTCTGGGGCAGCGGCGCCCGATCGTCGATCGCACCGGCCGCCTGGTCGCCATGGATGAAAAGCGATTTCGGCTTTGGGCCCATCCCCGTTACTTCAACATGCCTGGAGATGCCCCCAATGCTGTCCGCCCTGTTGAGGATGTTGCAGCGGTGTTGGCTGATCCGTTAGCCCGACCCGCGTCCGAGCTACTTGAAGCGATGGGAACTCAGGCGTCGGGGATCAAACTTGCCGAAGAGCTTGATCCTGAGACAGCTGATCGCATCGGTGCTCTCGGCATCAGTGGCCTGGATTTGGAGCCCTATCCCCAGCGGGTTTATCCCCAGGCATCGTTGTTCGCCAATGTGGTCGGTTTTCTCAATGCGGAGCGGCAACCTCAAGCAGGCCTTGAGCAGAGCCGTGATGGTGATCTTGCCCGCCATGAGCAGACCCGATATCTCCGTCGAGGAGCCGATGGCACCCCGTTGCCGGCCAATCTCGCCCCGGGTGCCTTTTACGGCGACGATTTGCGTTTGCAGTTGACGCTGGACTCCAGGCTCCAGCAGGTGGCTCTGACCGCCCTGGCTGAGCAGGTCGCTAAGTGGAAAGCGCAAAAGGGCGCCGCGATCGTGATGGATGCCACCAATGGTGAGCTGTTGGTGCTGGCATCGACACCCACGTATGACCCCAACCGGTACTGGGATTTCCCCACCGGGCGTTTTCGGGAATGGTCCGTTCAGGATCTCTATGAGCCGGGATCAACGTTCAAGCCGATCAATCTGGCTTTGGCGCTCCAGGACGGCGCCATCCAGCCGACGGATCGGGTGAATGACGTTGGCCAGCTCACCATTGGTGGTTGGCCGATTTTTAACCACGACAAGCGTGCCAATGGGCTCGTGGATTTCGCCACCGTGCTGCAGGTGTCGAGCAATGTCGGCATGGTCCAGGCCATGCGCCGTCTTAACGATGACGCCTACTGGAACTGGATGCAGCGTCTCGGCATCGATCAGCGTCCAGATACCGACCTCCCTGGTGCGGTGGCCGGCCAACTCAAGAGCAAAGAGCAGTTCACCAGTCAGCCGATTGAGCCGGCAACGACGGCATTTGGCCAGGGTTTTTCACTCACACCGCTCAAACTGGTGCAGCTCCACGCGATGCTGGCGAATGGCGGCAAGTTGATCAGCCCCCACATCACGCGTGGCTTCCGCTCGGGTGATGCTTTGGCTCCCGCGGCGGCACCCAGCGGTCAGCAGCTGCTGAAGCCAGAGGTCACCCGCACGGTGCTCCAGTGGATGGAATCTGTTGTGGAGCAGGGCAGCGGCAAGGGTGTGAAAACACCGGGATACCGGATCGGCGGCAAAACGGGAACGGCCCAAAAAGCCCTGAATGGGATTTACCTTCCCGGCGCGAAAATCTGCAGTTTCGTGGCGACCTTGCCGATTGAGGATCCCCGTTACGTGGTGTTTGTGGTGGTGGATGAGCCCCAAGGTGAAAATGCTTACGGATCCACCGTGGCCATTCCCGTCGCCAAACAAATCATTGAGGCCCTGCTGGTTGTGGAGCGCATTGCACCCTCAAAACCTGCTGAATTGAACAAGCTTTTGAACAGCTGACGCATCAAAAAGCGTCGCTACGTTACGGGTAAAGAGCCGTCGTACATCATGGCCAGCCTGCTCGATCAGCTTTCACAAATGACCGTGGTCGTTGCCGACACGGGTGATCTGGAGGCGATCCGTAAGTTCACCCCTCGGGATGCCACCACCAACCCGTCATTAATTCTTGCGGCCGCCCAGATTCCGGCCTATCAGAGCCTGATTGATGAGGCTCTGCGGTCATCGCGCAAGCTGATGGGCAGCGATGCACCGGTGGAAGACGTGGTGCGGGAAGCCCTGGACGAAATCAGTGTGATCTTCGGTAAGGAGATTCTCAAGATCGTTCCCCGTCGTGTGTCAACGGAGGTGGATGCTCGCTTGAGTTTCGATACCGACGCCACGATTGAAAAAGGGCGCAAGTTGATTCGTTTGTACAACGATGCCGGCATCAGCAACGATCGCGTTTTGATCAAAATCGCCTCCACATGGGAAGGCATCAAAGCTGCCGAGGTGCTCGAAAAAGAGGGGATTCACTGCAATCTCACCTTGCTGTTTGGCTTCGGTCAGGCGGTGGCCTGCGCTGAAGCTGGCGTCACCCTGATTTCCCCTTTCGTCGGGCGCATCCTGGATTGGTATAAGGCTGAAACCGGGCGCGATTCTTACCCCGGGCCGGAAGATCCCGGGGTGATTTCTGTGACTCGGATTTTTAACTACTACAAGACCCACGGCTACAGCACGGAGGTGATGGGGGCGAGCTTCCGCAACATCGATGAGATCACGGAGCTGGCCGGTTGTGATCTGCTCACGATTTCACCCAAGTTGCTGGATCAGCTCCGCGAAAGTGATGCAGCCCTAACCCAGAAGTTGGATGCGGCCCATTCCAGCGGGGGTGAGGACAAGATCCACGTTGATCGCGCCAAGTTCGATGCGTTGATGCATGACGACCGGATGGCCACCGACAAACTCACTGAGGGCATCAAAGGTTTCAGTAAGGCGATTGAAACCCTGGAGCATCAGCTGGCCCATCGTCTTGCGGAACTGGAGGGTGGCTCCGCCTTCCGCCACGCTGTCTCAGAGATCTTCATGCTTAACGACATGAACGGTGATGGGTCGATTACCCGCGATGAATGGCTTGGTAGTGATGCCATCTTCGATGCGCTGGATAAGGATCATGATGGTTTGATCTCCCAGGAAGACGTTCGCCAAGGCTTTGGCGCTGCTCTGGCACTGACCTCCGTCTGAGTCCGTCGTCTGATCTGTTGCTGAGGAGAAGCGAGCCTCGCTTCTCCTTTCATTCACGTTTGATTTTTCGGTCAACGATTCATTCCCATGCATGCGCTCGACACCATGCGCGCTTTGGCAAGCAAGGCCGAAGTGATCCATCTGAAGCAGGGGCAGATTCTGTTTCGCACGGGGGAAACCGGAACCTGCATGTATGGGTTACTGGAAGGATCCGTGCGTCTCACCTGGATCGATTCGACAGGCCATGAAGGGCATGAAGACATCCCTGTTGGCCATGTTTTTGGCGCAGGTGCCCTCGTGATGGAGGACCATGAGCGTCTGAGCACAGCCACGGCCACCAGTGATTGCCGGCTGATTGCCATGAATCGCGACAAGTTTCTGTTTGCGGTTCAGGAGACACCGATGTTTGCGGTGCAGCTTCTCGCGTCGATCGATGCCCGCTTGCGAGACATCAAGTTGGCCGAGGGATGAGCTCCGGGTCGCTTTTTATGCGAAAAGGGCATAATCCTGCAAGTTTTTGTATGGCTCGTTGTAAAGCCATCCCCTGCGTCTGGCTCTGCAACTGGGCTTGTTCCAGCTCAGTCTTGGGATTCTTGGTGTCCTGATCCTTGGCCTGCTGAACCGTCTCCTGATTCAAGACATCCAGTTGCCGGCGGTGCTGGCGGCCTTGGCTGTCGGGGGGCAGCAGTTGATGGGGTTCACCCGCGCCTGGTTCGGCCATCGCTCTGATCGGATCCCCCCCAGCCGGCTGCGGCGTACGCCTTTCATCGTCATCAGCTCGTTGGCGATTGCCCTGTTGTTCGGTGTGGCCTGCCAGCTGGTGCTGCGGTTGGCTACCAGCATGGATGCTTCTGGCGGTGAGCTCAATGGGCTGCTGATTGGCCTGTTGATCCTCGTGTTTGTGGCGATTGGCACGGCCATTGCCGCTGGTGGAACAGCGTTTTCGGCCTTGATCGCTGATCGCACCACGGAAGCCGAGCGGCCGCGGGTGCTGTCGGTGGTGTGGGGGATGCGCCTTCTGGGGGTGTTGCTGGGCAGTGTTCTGGTGAATCAGGTGTTCGGCAATGCCTGTGCGGCCGATGCCAGCCGCACTGCTGTTCTGGCCGGACTTCAGCGTTTGTCGTTGGTGACGCCGTTGGTGCTGCTGGGGCTGGGGGTGGCGTCGGTGTTCGGCGTGGAACGCCGCACCACAGGCTTGATGGCGCCTGTGGGGGCGGCCCCCCCCGATGTTCCCCAGCGGTTGGCCTTGCCCCAATTGCTCTTGAAACTGCGGTCCATCCCCCAGGCCGGTCGTTTCCTTGGGGTGCTGTGCCTGTTCACCTTCAGCATGTTCCTCAACGATGCGGTGCTGGAGCCCTACGGCGCCGCCGTCTTTGGCATGAGTGTCTGCGCCACCACATCGCTGAATGTGTTGATCGCCCTGGGCTTCTTCGGTGGCTTGGGGCTCAGTGGGTTCTGGTTGATTGAGCGCGTCGGCAACATCAGCACCGCCCGGGTGGGTGCGGTGCTGGCTGCACTGGCTTTGATGCTGATGTTGTGGGCCGGGGCTGAGCAGTCGATCCCCCTGTTGCGCGTAGGGGTTGCCCTGTTTGGTCTATCGCTGGGGGTGTGCATGAATGCCTGCCTCACCCTGATGTTCAGTTTTGTGCAGCCAGGCCGCACGGGCTTGCTCCTCGGAATCTGGGGTGCGGGCTATGCCTATTCCTGCGGCCTCGCCATCATTAGTGGAGGCGGTCTGCTCAGCTTGTTCCAAGCCTGGAGCGATGGTGATTTGTTCGCTGCCTATGGCGGGGTGTTTGCCCTCCAGATGGTTTGTTTCCTTTGCGCTGCATTGCTGACGCGCCGCCTGGATGTGGTCGGTTTCCGCAACACGGTGAAAACCCGCTTCGGGGAGGTCATGGAATTGGCGCTGGATTGAACGCCGGATCCACTAGAACCTGAGCTCTTGTCGGGCTGTGAATGGCAGCGCTGCAGATCGTTTGGTTCAAGCGTGATCTGCGCACGCTTGATCACCGGCCCTTGCGGGCTGCCGCTGAACGCGGGTCGGTGCTGCCGCTGTATGTATTTGAGCCGGAGTTGTGGCGGCAGCCCGATGCCTCCGAGCGGCAATGGTTGTTTTGCCGGGAGGCTTTGCTGGAGTTGCGCCAGGCTCTGGCTGATCTGGGGCAGCCATTGGTGGTGCGGGCAGGCGATGTGGTGCAGGTGCTGGAGCGGGCCCGGCGCCAGTTCGGCATCGATGGGCTGTGGAGCCATGAGGAAACCGGTAACGGCTGGACCTTTCAGCGCGACAAACGTGTGGGGGCCTGGGCCCGTCAGCACGGCATCGCCTGGACGGAAATCCCGCAGTTTGGGGTGACGCGCCGGATGCGCAGCCGCAACGGCTGGGCCAAGCGCTGGGAGGCCCAAATGGCGGATCCCATCACGCCAGCGCCAGCTGCATTGCAAGTGCTGGAGGGTATTGATCCCGGCGTGATCCCAAAGCGCCCCTGCTCAGCCCTGCCGTCGGATCGGTGTCCGCATCGGCAGACCGGCGGTCGGTCGGTCGGCCTGGGGGAGATGAGTGATTTTCTGCAGCACCGTGCCCCGCGTTATCAACGGGAGATGTCGAGCCCCAACACCGCCTTCACCGGTTGTTCGCGTCTGTCGGCTTACCTCACCTGGGGTTGCCTCTCGATGAGGGAGGTGCTGCAGACCAGTCGCCACCAAAGCGGCCGGGGCGTCAGCAGTTTTGAATCACGTCTGCATTGGCACTGCCACTTCATCCAGAAGCTGGAGGATCAGCCGGCGATTGAATTCAGCGACTTCCATCCGTTCATGCGGGGCATTCGCGAGTCGGATGCCGAGCGCTTGTCGGCCTGGAGTGAAGGCCGCACCGGCGTCCCCTTTGTGGATGCCTGCATGCGCGCCTTGCGGGCCCATGGCTGGATCAACTTCCGTATGCGGGCGATGTTGATGTCATTCGCGAGCTACAACCTCTGGCTGCCCTGGCGGGATAGTGGCCTGCACCTTGCCCGCCAGTTTGTTGATTACGAACCGGGAATCCATTGGAGCCAGTGCCAGATGCAGTCGGGCAGCACTTCAATCAACACGATTCGGATCTACAACCCGATCAAGCAGGGCATGGACCACGATCCCCAGGGGGTGTTCATCCGTCAGTGGTGTCCTGAACTCAAGGATGTGCCCGCGATTCATATCCATGAGCCGTGGATGCTCGGCGGCGGTATGCCCGCACCGATCGTTGACGTGACCTCATCAATGCAGGACGCCAAAGATCGCATCTGGGAGATTCGTCGATCGGCCGGTTTCGATCGGCATGCCGATGCGATTCAGCGCAAGCATGGCTCGCGTAAGGCTGGCTTAAAGCCAACAACGGCTCGCCGCAGGCGCCAACGACAGCAGCCAGACAACGACAGCCAGCAGCTCAGCCTCGGTCTTTAATTGCGCTGCAGCAGCAGCCGCTTGATCACCCGTTGGGCGATGTCGCCATAGCCCATCTCCCCGGAGAGAATTTGTGCAATCCGTTGGGGTGCGGTGGGCCGTTTGATCCCCAGCTGATATCCCACACCAGGAAAGCGATAAAACACCTGAGCAATACGCCGACCCCAGGCCATCGATTCCCCCCAGCGTTCTCGCATGGCGCGGCTGTAGCTCCGCAGATCCTGACTCTCGTCTTTGAGCCATCGGTTGAGATGTCGAGCCGCCTCGCAGCCACTCATCAGGGCAGGCCGTAACCCCTCGGCCAGAAAGGGATCGCAAAGGGATGCCGCATCGCCCACCACAACAATGCCGTTGCCGTCCAGACGGTGATGGCCGTTCCACACCCGCAGTTGGCCGCGATGACGAATGCCAGCATCGGCAGCGAAGCCCAGATCCGGCAGCAACTGAGCCAGCACCTGCTCTGGGTCAGCGTCCTGCCTGCCGATGAAGCTGCCCACGCCAATGTTCACGCCACCGGCAATTGGGAATGCCCAGGCAAAGCCCTGCTTCACCAGGCCGAATTCAAAGCGGGTGGTGCCATCGGCCAGGTTGCCTTGCCCTTCCAACCGCACCGACATGGTGGTGGCCATCTGGGGCTGTTTTGCGCCAAGACCAAGCCGTTGCGGCCAGGGTGATCCCGAACCATCGGCGATCACCACGGCCCGAGCGTTCCAACGGCGACCATTGGTTGCCGTTATGTGCCAGACGTCTCCATGACGACGGATGTCATTGACCTCAACGCCTGTAAGGCGTTCAGCCCCAGCCTGAATGGCCTGATCCGCGAGTAGTTGATCCAGCCTTTCGCGGCGCACGATCCAGAACGGCGCATCCCCCGGCAACTCGGCCACCACCGGATCTTTCAGACACCAACTGAAGTCAACGCGGCGGATCACCTGCTCCACCGCCGGCTCCAGGGAAAACGGGAACCACTGCTGCACCGAAGCGGCCATGCCTCCGCCGCAGGGCTTGATCCGAGGCTCAGCATCGCGTTCCAGCACGAGTACGTCGTGACCGGCTGCCGCTAGATGGGCCGCTGCGGCACCACCGGCTGCACCGGACCCGATGATCAGAACATCGCGGGTCCGATCCACTCCGTTGCTCACACCTTGAGGATGTCGGCTTCCTTGGTGGCCAGGTGCTTCTCAAGTTCGCTGATGAACTTGTCGAGCGTTTTCTGAACGCTGTCTTGCTCATCGCGGCTCTGGTCTTCCGAGAAATCACCCTCCTTTTCCTGCTTCTTGATCTTGTCGATCGCGTCGCGGCGCAGATTGCGCAGGGCAACCTTGCCTTCCTCGGCGTACTTGGACGCCAGCTTGCAGAACTCCTTGCGGCGCTCCTCGGTGAGGGGCGGCACGTTGATGCGGATGATTTTGCCGTCGTTGTTGGGAGTGAAGCCAAGTTCACTCATGGCGATCGCTTTCTCGATCGAGGCGAGGGCGCTGATGTCGAACGGTTGTATCTGGATCGTCTGTGAATCCGGTGTCGATAGGGTGGCTAGCGATTTCAGCGGTGTTTCGGCGCCGTAATACTCCACGCTGATTCGATCCAGAAGCGAGGAATTGGCCCGGCCGGTGCGGATGGTGTTGAAGTTGCGCTGGGTGGCCTCCAACGACTTGCGCATGCTGGCTTCGAGGTCCTGGGTCGACATGGTTGCTGGGGGTGGAGGCGTGCGTGCTGGGGGGTGCGTTGTTAGGCGGGAGCGCCGATGCGGGACCCGATCGGTTCCCCGGCCACGGCTCTGCCGATGTTGCCAGGTTCGAACAGGTTGAAAACAACAATCGGGATGTTGTTGTCTTTGCAGAGGGCGATGGCTGTGCTGTCCATGACGCCCAGTTCACCGCTAAGCACATCCTGATAGTTGAGGTGCTCGTGTTTAACGGCATCGGCATGTTTGGCAGGGTCTTTGTCGTAGACCCCATCCACTTTGGTGGCTTTGAACACCACATCGGCGTTGATCTCAGCAGCCCTGAGGGCGGCGGTGGTGTCGGTGGTGAAGAAAGGATTGCCGCAACCCGCGCCGAACACCACCACCCGGTTTTTTTCCAGGTGCCGGATGGCTTTACGGCGGATGTAGGGCTCCGCCACTTCCTGCATGGCGATGGCGGTCTGCACCCTGGTGGGCACGCCGGCTCTCTCCAGGCCGTCTTGGAGGGTGATGGCATTCATCACCGTGGCCAACATGCCGACATAGTCGGCTGTGGCCCGTTCCATGCCTGCTGCAGAACCCTTGAGCCCGCGGAAAATATTGCCACCGCCCACGACAATGGCCAACTGAGTGCCATTGGCAACCACCTTGGCAACGTCGGAAGCGATGGACTGAACAATGGCGGGGTCAATTCCGTAGCCCTGAGATCCCATCAGAGCTTCGCCGCTGAGTTTCAGCAGGACGCGTGTGTAGGTCATCAACGGTCCAGATCCTTCTGACAGTAGCAAGCACTGGCACATGCCTCAGATCGCCGCTTGGATGGGTGAACCGCGGCCGCTTGATGCCAGAGACCGATGCCACCCAGAGCGGTGTGATGGCCCGTCTCACCCTCTCGGCTCTGGAACGAGCCAGTCATGATCCCGACTGCTGGCGGGAACCTGTTGTGCATCGCGCCCTGTTGGTGAGTGGACTCTCCGTGCTCATCGCGGCCACCCGTTGTCTGCAGGACGATCTCGAGGCTGCTGAAGCGGCCTGAGGCGAGCTGATCAACCCTTCAAAACTCGATGCCCGCCTGGGCCTTCACCCCCTGCTCGCGGAAGGGGTGGTGCACCAGGGTCATCTCGGTCACTAGATCGGCTCGCTCCACCAGTGCTGCCGGTGCTCCACGGCCGGTCACCGCCACGTGGGTGAGCTCCGGTCGTTCGTTCAATCCTGCAATCACTGAGTCGGCCTCGATGTAGCCGAGCTTCAGGGCCACATTCAGCTCATCAAGCAGCACCAGTTTCACGCTGGCATCGCGGAGATAGCCGAGGGCTGTCTGCCAAGCCGCCTCCACCAACTGTTGGTCCCGCTCCCGGTCCTGGGTCTCCCAGGTGAAGCCCTCCCCGAGGGCATGCCAGCTCACCTGTTCTCCGAAGCTTTTCAGCGCCCGCGCCTCGCCGGGCTCCCAGCCCCCCTTGATGAACTGAACAATTGCCACCCGTTCCCCATGGCCCAAGGTGCGCAGCACCAGCCCCAGGCCCGCGGTGGTTTTGCCCTTGCCCTGGCCGGTGAACACCAGCACCAAGCCTTTTTCCTTGTTGCGTTCCTCCACCCGTTGCTTCTGCACCTGCTGGCGCCGTTCCATCCGTTTGCGATAGCCGGCGTCATCCGCTTCGGGGGCGAGTTTGCCCCCCATGCCCAGTTCCGCGGCGGATTGGTCGAGGTCGTGATTGCTCATGGAAGGAGGGTTGTGTTGGGGTTATCGAGGGCGAGTGGCGGTGATGCGCTGCAGGGCCCGTCCCGCCAGCAGCTCCTGGGTCACTCCGCTGAACCCGAGTTGCTCCAGTTGAGCGGGGAGGTCGTCTTCCAGCATGGCGGTAGCGGTGTCGGTTTCAAACAGGGCGCAAAACAGTTGTTGGGGGAGCTTCAGCCAGGGCCCAGCCGGGTGCAGATCCACCACCACCAACCAGCCGCCGGGTTTCAGCAGCCGCAGGGCACTGCGCAGCACCTGCTCCCGATCGCTGCGGGGAAATTCGTGCAGGGCCACGCTCATCTGGATCGCGTTGAAGCTGCCATCGGCCAGCGGCGGATCTTCGGCCAGCCCCTCCACTCTCCGTAGGCCTGGGTGCCGTTGGGCAGCGAGATCCAGGGCGCGAGGAGAGATATCCAGGCCGGTCACCGCATAGCCTGCCGCCAGCCAAGGGGCTGCTGCTTCGCCGCTGCCGCAGCAGAGATCAAGCACTGCGGCTCCTGGCTTGAGCTGGGCTTGCAAGGCATCAAGCCCTAGAGCCCGCAGGCGGTCCACCCCTCCCACACTCAGGGATGACACCGCCGTTACCGCGTCGTAGATCCAGCGGTAGCGGTAGGCCAGTGGCCTTAGAAACGACGTCATCGTCTTAATTCAGTCAGGTGTGTGGTCAGGCCGGTTGACGGGCCAGGGCTGCATCCACCGCCTGCTGCTGGTCACGCCGGGTGATCCAGTGGTGATAGGTGCGGGTGTGGATCGCCACCGAGTGGCCCATCATCCTGGCGGCGACGGTGTCCGGTAGGCCGACATGGATGGTGCGCACGGCCCAGGCATGGCGCAGGTCGTAGGGCGTAATCGGCAGGTCATAGCGGCGGAACTGTTCACTCACCCGCCGTCCCACCTGCTGCAGGGTGGTGCGACGAAGATCGGTCTGGATCGCCGGCAGGGCGGCCGGGTTCTCCGCTAGCTCCCCTAGGCCGAAGCGTTCGACCCAGTCGGGGTGGAATGGCCAACTCTGGTGTTCACCGGTTTTGGTGGTCGGCAGCACCCGCAACACTTGATCGCCACCCGGTGCCAGGGAGGAGTAATCGCAGAAGAACACCTCGTGGTTGCGCAGGCCGTAGGTGGCCATCAAGGCATAGGCCAGGCGCCACTGGGGATTGGGAATGCGGCCTGCGGCCTCCAGGATCTGTGGGTCGGTGGGCAGTTGGCGGAAGCGGGCCCGGTGCAGGCCATAGCCGCCGGCCTCCTGGCGCCAGTCCTCCGGTAAGGGCAGCTCCAGATGCCGGGCAAGGGCCGCCAGGGCCGTGGCGCACTGCTGGCGGCTGCGGCTGCCGTCGTCGTAGCTGGTCAACGTCTGCATCAGTAGCGCTGGCTCCAGCTGCTGATTACCGCTCTGATGGGCCAGGCGCCGCAGGTAGGGCAGATAGGCGCTTGTCCAGGTGGTGCGGCTGCTCGCTGGGGAGCGACGTCGACGCGGGTCGGTAAAAAATGCTGTTTCGAAGCTCTTGAGTGCGGCCTGAATTCCAATGGATTGGCTCTTGGCTTTGCTTGACGTTGGGGCCGACCAGAGCGTCCAATCAAAACTGCGCTGCTCCAATTGCAGTTGCACTAGGGCTGCGGTGCTGAGGGCTTGATTCAGCCCGGCTGGATCTGCCGTCAGCCCCAGACTGATCCGTTGCAAGCTGCTGCGGTTCGGATCCCCGCGTAGAGGCAGAGCCCCGCGCAGGTTCAGCCGTCGACCCCGCTGTTCGATGCGCAGTCGTGACCCCCGTTCCGCCAGCTGCGCATTGGCGGTCTCCAGCGCACTTTTGAGCTCCATAAATGTGTCGTCGACGTCAAGGATCGCGTCGATGGCCGCTACGCTCAACCCCCTAAAACCGTTCTGCTCGGTATGTCTCGCGTCGGTGTCGTCCTGTTGAACTTGGGTGGCCCGGAGCGTATCCAGGATGTTGGGCCTTTCCTCTACAACCTGTTCGCCGATCCGGAGATCATTCGGCTGCCTAGCCCGGCGCTGCAGAAGCCACTGGCCTGGTTGATCAGCACCCTGCGCAGTGGCAAGTCGCAGGAGGCCTATCGCTCCATCGGTGGCGGATCACCGCTGCGCCGGATCACAGAGCAGCAGGCCCGAGAGCTTCAGAGCATGTTGCGGCAGCGCGGTATCGATGCCACCAGCTATGTGGCCATGCGCTACTGGCACCCGTTCACGGAATCCGCTGTAGCGGACATCAAGGCAGACGGCATGGATGAGGTGGTGGTGCTCCCCCTCTATCCCCACTTCTCGATCAGCACGAGTGGCTCCAGTTTCCGTGAGCTGCAGCGGCTGCGTCAGGCAGATCCCTCCTTTGAGAAGCTGCCGATTCGCTGCATCCGCAGTTGGTTCGATCACCCGGGCTATGTGAAAGCCATGGCCGAGCTGATCGCTGAAGAAGTCCGCAATAGCGATGATCCCAGCAAAGCCCATGTGTTCTTCAGTGCTCACGGTGTGCCGAAGAGCTACGTCGAAGAGGCTGGCGACCCCTACCAAAAAGAGATCGAAGCCTGCACGGGTTTGATCATGAAGGAACTGTCCGTTCAGATGGGCCACGACAACCCCTTCACCCTGGCCTATCAAAGCCGTGTGGGCCCGGTGGAATGGCTGAAGCCCTACACGGAAGAGGCGCTTGAAGAATTAGGCGAAGCCAAGACCAATGATCTCGTGGTGGTGCCGATCAGCTTCGTTAGCGAGCACATCGAGACGCTCGAGGAAATCGATATCGAATACCGGGAGTTGGCCACTGAAGCTGGTGTGGTGAATTTCCGCCGCGTGCGGGCTCTCGATACCTATACCCCCTTCATTGAAGGTCTTGCTGATTTGGTGAGCAGCAGCCTGCAGGGTCCTGAAGTGAGTCTGGATGCGGCGGCGGAACTGCCCACCAAGGTGAAGCTGTATCCCCAGGAGAAGTGGGAATGGGGTTGGAACAACAGTTCGGAAGTCTGGAACGGCCGTCTGGCCATGGTTGGTTTTTCGGCTTTTCTGCTCGAGTTGATCAGTGGTCAAGGGCCGCTTCATGCCCTCGGATTGCTCTGATTGAGCCAGGGGCGCTTCCGGCCCTTAATCTTGAGGGTCATTGACCTGTCGCCCCTGTGACTCTCACCTCCGCGTCCTCGGCCGTCACTGGGCAGCAGGCAGGTAACGGTGGGCAGAGAATGTCCGGGGCCACAGCCCTTATGGATGCACTGCGACGTCACGGCGTCGACACGATCTTCGGCTACCCCGGCGGGGCGATTCTTCCCATTTACGACGCTCTCCATATCGCCGAGAGCGAGGGGTGGGTCAAGCACATCCTGGTGCGACATGAGCAGGCTGGAACCCATGCTGCCGATGCCTATGCCCGCGCCACCGGCAAGGTGGGCGTTTGCTTTGGCACATCCGGTCCCGGTGCCACCAACTTGGTGACTGGCATCGCCACCGCCCAGATGGACTCGGTGCCCATGGTGGTGATCACCGGTCAGGTGCCCCGTCCGGCGATCGGCACCGATGCCTTCCAGGAGACCGACATCTTTGGCATCACCCTGCCGATCGTGAAGCATTCCTGGGTGGTGCGGGATCCAGCCGATCTTGCGTCCATCGTTGCCCAGGCCTTTCTGATCGCAGCGAGTGGTCGTCCGGGTCCGGTCCTGATCGACGTCCCGAAGGATGTCGGTCAGGAGATGTTCGACTATGTGCCCGTTGAGCCTGGGTCGATTGTTCCCCAGGGCTTTCGCAAGCCGCAGCCACCGCGGGATGAGCCGATCCTGTCAGCTCTTGAGCTGATCACGGAGGCTGAGCGCCCCCTGCTGTACGTGGGGGGTGGTGCAATCTCTGCTGGTGCTCACGACAGCCTTCGCGTCATCGCAGAGCGCTTCCAGATCCCCGTAACCAGCACCTTGATGGGCAAGGGTGTCTTCGATGAGAACGACCCCTTATCCGTAGGGATGCTCGGAATGCACGGTACGGCCTACGCCAACTTCGCCGTCACCGAATGCGATCTACTGATTGCCGTCGGCGCCCGCTTTGATGATCGGGTCACCGGCAAGCTCGATACCTTTGCCCCTCGGGCCCGGGTGATCCACTTTGAGATTGATCCGGCTGAGATCGGCAAGACCCGTCGTCCTGAGGTTGCGGTGCTGGGTGATCTGGGCCTGAGCGTGGCGCGGTTGGTGGAGCTGAGCCTGCAACAGCAGGTGCAACCACGCACCGCTCCTTGGCTTGCGCGCATTGCCGAGTGGAAACAGACCTATCCCCTCACCGTTCCTCCCGCTGAGGGAGCCCTGTTCCCCCAGGAGGTTCTGCTTGCCGTTCGGGACCTTGCGCCGAATGCCATCGTTACGACCGATGTGGGGCAGCACCAGATGTGGGCCGCCCAGTACCTACGCAATGGTCCCCGCGGCTGGATCAGCAGTGCCGGTCTTGGCACCATGGGTTTCGGCATGCCGGCCGCAATGGGCGCCCAGGTGGCTTGCCCCGATCGTCAAGTGGTGTGCATTGCCGGTGACGCCAGCATCCTGATGAACATTCAGGAGCTGGGAACACTGGCGGCCTACAGCCTCCCGGTGAAGGTGGTGATCGTCAACAACCATTGGCAGGGCATGGTGCGCCAATGGCAGGAGAGTTTTTACGACGAGCGCTATTCAGCTTCCGACATGCTCAATGGCATGCCGGACTTCGTTGCCCTCGCCCGCTCCTTCGGTGTGGACGGCGTGCACATCCGCGAGCGGGAGACCTTGCGCGTTGACCTGGAGGCCGCTTTGAAGGCCCCCGGCCCGATGCTGATTGATATCCACGTGCGCCGCGGTGAGAACTGTTATCCGATGGTCCCCCCCGGCAAAAGCAATGCTGAAATGGTGGGCCTCCCGGCCCCTATGCCGGTTCTCAATGCCACGACCCCTTGATTCGACTTGTCTTAACCGGATTGCTGCTGCTGCTTTGGGCAGTTCCGGTTCAGGCCGCTGAGGTGCTTCAGGTGCGCAGCAGCTCCCTGCTTCAGGTCGGCGATCACAACCGCACCTACACCGTTTCCCTGGCCTGCACATCCGTTGATGTGAGCCACGAAGCCGAAGCGACCGCCTGGTTGCGTAAAGAACTGCCGCGCCGGCGCAGGGTCAATCTCCGACCGGTCGGTTCCAGTGAGGGTCAGCTCATGGCTCGGGTGACGCCAATTGGTGCTGAGCGTGACCTCAGCAGTGGCTTGATTGCCGCCGGTTTGGCTGTCAACAGCTGTGGTGTCGATGGCTGATAACAGAGTCGCCCGAGGCATTGTGCTGGTGCCTTGCCTTCTGTTGGGCGGTGCTTTTCTGGCAACGGCCGTGTGGGGTCAGGGAGCCGCCGCCGAAAATCGCCCCCTGGCCATCGGACTCGGCGTTGGCTTGCTCTTGGCCGGTTGGTTGTCCCAGTTGGGAGGCGGGTCTGAGACCTCTGTGACAAAACCAGACGAGTCCGATCCCTCTCCCTAACTTGCGGGAATCGGGTTGCTTCCCTCCGATTCCATGTCGAAGCCTGAGTGGCGATGCTGGCCTTGGCTGTCGTGGTCTGTTGTTGCGGCGACGCTGATCGGATGCCAATCCATGGTCGCCAGTGGCCTCAATCGCCCACTGCTGGCGGTGCTGCTTCCGATGGGCCATCGCGATGCTGCATTGCGGCAGGATTTCTTGCAGGGCTTTCGTCTCGGCCAGTCTTCGGTGGAGGCCTGTGGTGAGTCTTTCCCCCCGGTGGCCTGGCATGGGTTGAACTCCAGCGAGGCGCCTGAGGCGCAGTTGATGCCTTCCAGCGAACTCAAGCTGCTGGTGGCACCCCCGTCTGCGGATTTGCGGACCTTTGCTGCTTTGGCGGTTGAGCGGGATCTCACCGTGCTGTTGCCCTTTCAGCGGGGGCAGTCTCTGGACACCTTGCGTGGCCTCGAAGGCCGTGAACGGCTCTGGCCGCTGGTTCCCTCCCAACAGGAGGATCTGAAAGCGATGGTGGCGGCGGCGATGGAGGCCGGTTGGGGACGGGCCATGGTGGTGGAGGCCCCGTCAGCCCTGGAGTCCACAAGCTCCAAGGGTTTTGTCGAACTGTTCCAGGCCGCTGGCGGCATTGTTGAGAGCTACGAAGCCGAGCCGGTTCAGCGGGTGGATCCCAGCAACGACCGGCGTCTGCAACGGTTCAAGGACGACATGGCCTGGTCGTGGGTGCCCACTGTTGTTGTTGCTGATGCCCCCGATGGTCCTCTCTCGCAACAGCTGCGGGCTGAGCAGCAGCAGGGCCGCTTCGGCGGTGGGGCACCGCGAACTCCGAACTGGATTTGGCTCACTGAGGCTGAAGGCCTGCAGGATGCTCCCGAGGTTCCTTGGCAACAGCTTGGCCTGCGGCACCCAGCTCGTGGGGACGCCTGGTCTGACTTCCAAGAGAACTTCCAGCAGCACACTGGCGCAGCTCCTTCGCTGCTCGCCGGTGCCGGCTTCGATACGGCGAGGCTGTTGGCTTTAGCGGATGCAGCACCGCTGCAGCTGTCCGATGATGGAACCAACGATGCCATGGGTTGGCTCGATCCCGATCAGGAGGCAGTCCCGATTTGCGAGGCCTTCGATCAGCGTCGCCGCGGTGAGCGCCTGCGTCTTCAGGCGGTTGCCAGTGATTCCCGCTTTCGTGCCGGCCAGGCACCGTCAGGTCAGGCCATTGCCGGTCTGATCGAATGAGGTCTGGGGATACGAGCTCGAGATGCTGCGACTGAGTGAGTTGAAGCTGCCCCTGGATCACGGGGAGGAGGCCCTGAGGGAGGCGGTGCTTAAGCGCCTGCGGATTCCGCCGGATCAACTCCTAGGCCAGACCCTGGTGAAGCGCAGTGTCGATGCGCGTCGCCGCGATCGGATTCAGTTGATCTACAGCGTGGATGTGCAGGTGAGGGGTGAAGCTGCCTTGTTGCGGCGCATCGGCAACAAAGGACGGGTTCGTCTTGCGCCGGATACCCGCTATCGGTCTGTCGGCAATGCCCCTGATGGCTTCCCGTTGGATCCGGTCGATCGGCCGGTGGTGGTGGGAGCAGGCCCCTGCGGCTATTTCGCTGCCCTGCTCTTGGCGCAGATGGGTTTCCGGCCGCTGTTGCTGGAACGGGGGCAGTCGGTGAAGCAGCGCACCCTGCAGACCTTCGGCTTCTGGCGGGGAACCAGCACCTTCAACCCGGAATCCAACGCCCAATTCGGTGAGGGAGGCGCTGGCACCTTCTCGGACGGCAAGCTCTACAGCCAGGTGAGTGATCCTGAGCACTACGGCCGCAAGGTGCTGGAGGAACTGGTGGCCTGTGGTGCCAGCGAGGAGATCTTGACGCTGCATCGGCCCCATATCGGCACCTTCAAGCTCGCCACCGTGGTGCGCGGTCTACGGGCTCGCATTGAAGCCCTGGGAGGCGAGGTGCGGTTCGACAGTCGCGTGACACGTCTCCAGCTCAGTGCCAGCGTCGCTGACAAGCCGCATCAACTTGAGGGATTGGTGCTGGCGGATGGCACGGAGATCCCGTGCCGCTATCTGGTGCTGGCTCCCGGTCATTCGGCGCGGGACTGCTTCGAAATGCTGGAAGAGATCGGCGTGCAACTGCAGCGCAAACCGTTTTCGGTGGGTGTGCGGATTGAGCATCCGCAGCACCTGATCGATGCAGCCCGATGGGGGGAGGCGGCGGGCCATCCTCGCCTCGGGGCCGCCGAGTACAAGTTGGTGCACCATGCCGAGAACGGACGCTGCGTTTACAGCTTCTGCATGTGTCCCGGTGGATTTGTCGTGGGTGCGACCTCGGAAGAGGGCAGGGTCGTGACCAACGGCATGAGCCAGCATTCCCGCAATGAACGAAACGCCAACAGTGGTTTGGTCGTGGCCTTGGAGGCAGACGACCTTGCCCCGTTTGAACGTTTCCCCGGGGACCCGTTGGCGGGGATTGCCCTTCAACGTGAGCTCGAAGAGCGTGCCTTTCGACTGGGGGGCAGAAGCTATGCCGCGCCGGCGCAGCGGCTGGAGGATTTCCTCGCTGAGCGTCCGTCAACCCGTCTTGGCGCCATCCCAGCGTCCTATCAACCGGGTGTGCACCCGGCCGACCTCACCGATCTGCTGCCGGTTTCCATCGTTGAGGCCTTGCGGGAAGCGTTGCCTGCCTTTGCTCGCAAGCTGAAGGGATACGACCACCCCGATGCGGTACTGACGGGCGTCGAAACCCGCACGTCATCGCCCGTTCGCATACCCAGGGATGACGCGCTGGAATCGCTCAATGTGAGGGGGCTCGTGCCGGCGGGTGAAGGGGCGGGGTACGCCGGCGGCATCCTTTCCGCAGGAATCGATGGCATTCGGGCCGCTGAGGCCCTAGCCATCGAAATCCTGGGGACCGGCCGCCAGTCCTGTTGACCCTCACCCGACTCGGCGATCAATACCCTGCAAAGGGTGTGGAGGAGTGATGCACCACGATGCGTAGAGCTCCCTCGTCATCTCGCACGTAGCCGAAGGTTTTTCGACCTTGCTGGTGGTGCCATCGGCCGCTTCCAGATGAACCCAGCCCATGGCATTGGCGGTGGTTCCAAAGCTCTGAATCACGAAAATTTCAGGCTCACATTTCACCCAGGGACTCCGCATGGCCCCGGGGGTACCAATGGCAAAGCCGGAGTCGCCAAAGGCGGGATCGTCCCCGACGAAATACGACACAGCACCACTGCGGGTGTCGCGGAAGGTGACGTCACCCTTGGCCCAGGTCGGCTTGAAGGCCACGGGGCCGAACTGGTAGCCGTAGGCCGCATCGATGATCTCTCCGGCCAGGGGTTTGGATTTGGCCAGACCTCGCTCACCATGATGGTTTCCGACATCACCGACGGCTTGCATCAGCGGCACCGGCACATGCGATCAGGGGGGCTAGGGAGACTGCACTCGCCAAAACGAGGCGAAGGATCGATTGGAACATCTTGAAAGCTGAAATGCTTCCTTCAAAGGGCTTTTGGTTGGAAATTCGTCAGCCTTAGCCCTTGATCCGTGATTGGCGTGGCTCAGGTTGGGGCTTGCGCCACGATTCCGCTCCATTGCACGGCTTTCACCTGATCCCGTCGCCAGGAATGGAACAGCTCGGGTTCACTGACGGTGCAGAGCGGGCAGTGGGCGATCCGTTCGCCGACGATTCCTGCGCTCTGAAGTTGCACCCTGGCAGCGGCGCGGATGTCCAGGCGATGCCTTCCAGGCTGCTCATCCGGCAGGAGGGCTTCGCTCTCATGGAGATCAGCATCCCCTGGGATCGCGGCAGTGATGGCCTCCACCACGTCTTGTCCCACCTGATAGCGCTTGCCGCTGACGGCAGGGCCCAGGGCAATGACCAGATCCTCTCGACGGGCTCCCAGCTCCAAAAGCTGATCGAGGGCCGTCATCAGGATTCCAGCGGCCACCCCACGCCAGCCGGCATGACAGGCAGCGGCATGCCCGGTGCCGGGATCGGCGATCAGCACCGGCGTGCAGTCCGCACCGCACACCCAGAGGCTCTGGCCTCCGCGATCACTCACTAGGCCGTCGGCCTCGGGCCAGGGATCCTGACGAGCTTCGCTGGCCTTCAGAACGATTCCGCTATGCACCTGCTGGGGACGATGGACGCTGATGCCCGCGCTGATGTAGCCCGCCAGTTGGTCGGGCCCGCGGCCCTGCCAGAGCCGGGTGAAGAAGCCGTGTTCAAAGCCGTGCTCATGCAGCAGATCGCTTTGGAGGTAGTAGCCCCCGTAACAACCGATCCAGGTCCAGTTCTTCAACGTGTTGAAGCTGCTGTCTGGTCGATCAAAAGGCCTGTCGTCCATCAGCCTTGCGATCAGGCCATCGGGATGTCCCGCAGCATCCAGAAGCCCCCAAAGGTCTGCTCCTCGGGGCTGGCCTGGATCGCGATGAATTGCAGGCCGCGCACTTGCTGTTGTGAGGTCATGAGTGCTTCGGCGATTTCAGTGGCAACACCCGATTCGAGGTCACTCACAAGCCAGCGGTCGTCCTGACCGGCTTCCAGCACCAGCTGCCGGTCTTCAACGACCATGCGCACCGGTTCAAGACCCCCCAACCAGCCCGCCATGGCGAGGGAGCGGCTCTGGCTGAACAGGCGTAAACCCGGCACGGAAGCATCGGGATCGATGCCATCGGGCACCGGCAGAAGCCCGTTGAAACTCATCGGCCATTCCGATGCCTCTAGCAGCAGGCTTGCCGGCAAGGCTGCCCAGCTCCAGGCATCCCCTTGAACTTCTTCCGGCAGGGGCACCGGTGGTGTCGTAACAGGGGCCGGTGGGGGTGCGAGTGGTCCTGCCATGAACCCCTCATCCTGTGGGTACACCTCCCTTTCACGCTGCTGGAGCCAATCGAGCAGAGCGAAGGTGCGACGACTTGGAATCACTTCCAGATCTTGTTCGGTGGCGGCCCGTTGCACCATCGTTCGCATCGAACTGCGCCAGCAACGCAGGCGCACGGGGGATCCCCAGCCCCCACTGGCGGACGCCTCCTTGGCTTCCGCGAGGGCTTGGCTTAACCACAGTGAATTCACCTCACCGGAGGGACAAACCTTGGCGAAGCGAAACGGTGGTGTGTCGCCGCTCACCGCAGGGGTGGAGGTGATCAGAAGTTCCCAGCGCTTTCGGCCATCGGCCTCCAGGATCGGTCGGGAATAGAAGTCAAGTTCCCAGTCCTCAGCGGCTGTCAGGGCAGCAGTGCTCATCCGGCGGATTGCTCCTGCTGCTTCAAAACGCTTTGTGCCCGGCTGGCGCGATCTGCTGCTTCAGCCATCACTTTGTCTTTTTCGATGAGTAGCTCTCCGGGGGGGCCTTCCAGCAGTGCTGTGTTGAGGCCGATGCGTCCCCGTCCCGGGTCCAGTTCTGTGATCAGGGCCGACACCCGATCACCCTGATCGAAGACCTCACGGATCGACCGCAGGCTGCCATTGGTGATCGCCGATTGATGCAACAGACCGCTGATGCCTCCGAGATCAATGAACAGGCCATAGGGCTTGACCGCTGCAACCTGCCCTTCCACCAATTGCCCCACTTCCAAATCCTGGAACCGTTCAGCAACGGCAGCACGTTTCTCGGATAGCACCAGCTTGCGTGTCTCGGAATTGACCTCGATGAAGGCCACTCCCATGGTCTTGCCCACCAGCTCTTGATGGTTTTCACCGTCCTGGAGTTGTGAGCGGGGGATAAAGCCGCGCAGTCCTTCGAGATCGCAGGTGACACCGCCGCGGTTGAAGCCATTCACAATGACCTGAACGACTTTTCCCTGCTTCTCCATCTCCTTCACCCGGTCCCAGCTCTTGCGCAGCTCCAGGGCGCGGCAGCTGATCGTGACCATCCCATCAGCGTTCTGCTCACGGGTCACCAGAACCTCGACTTCCAGGCCTTTCGGGAAGCGTTCCCGGAAGTTGGTCACAACGCCAAGGCCTGCCTCGCTCTTGGGCATGTAGCCAGGAGCTTTACCGCCGATATCGACATACACACCATCGTTTTCGATACCGATCACCGTGCCCTTGATCACCTCCCCTGTCGTGCCCACAGGAGCGTTCTCGTCCAGAGCGGCGAGGAAGGCTTCTTCATCGAAATCGAAATCATCGACGCTGCGCGGTTGATTTCGCTGCTCCTTCTTGGGTTTCTGATCAGGCGCACCCATCAAGTCGGCCATGGTCATGCCTTCCATGGCACCCATGTCGAACCGGGCGTCATCGTCCGTGCTGGGAGATGTTCTTCCGTCTTGTTGGGCCGGCTTTGGCGGCATGGCCAGACCAGCCCGCTCCTCCAGGATTCTTGCTTTTTCAGCCGCTGCCTCGGCTGCCGCTCGCGCTTCTGTTGCCTCCCGTGCGAGCTGCTCCTGCTCTTCACGGCGATTAATCTGCATCACCTGCAGCGGTTTGGTCGCTGCCGGCTTTGGTGCCTTGGGGCGGTTGGGCTGCGGACTGCCGGCTGCGGGCATGGACCATCGGGGTCATCGATCGACCATTTTGACAGGCTGGGCTGGGATCAGCACCCTCCTGCCTGTGTAACTCCATGGACCAGCTCCGAAAGCGATTTGATCAGCTGACATGGCCCGAGGCCAGAAATGCTGCCAGCCGGCCTGGTGCCACGGTGATCTGGCCATTCGGAGCCTGTGAGCAACACGGACCTCATCTGCCGCTGTCGACGGATGCCGTATTCGCTGAAAGCATCCTTGATTCGGTTCTGCTCGGGCTTGATCCAGCTCTGCCGCTATGGCGGCTGCCATGTCAGGCCCTTGGTTTTTCGCCCGAGCACAAGAATTTCTCTGGCACTCTCAGCCTTTCGGCTCCTCTCATTCTGGAATTGGTTGACCAGGTGGGCATGCAATTGGCGGCGATGGGGATGCAACGCCTCGTTCTGTTCAATGCCCACGGCGGCCAAATCGGTTTGTTGCAGGTGGCGGCCCGCCAGCTGCGGGCCCGCAGCCCGTCGCTGGCTGTTCTTCCCTGTTTTCTTTGGAGTGGTGTGGAAGGGTTGGCTGATCTGTTGCCAGAAGAGGAGTTGCTCCATGGTTTGCATGCTGGGCAAGCCGAAACCAGCTTGATGTTGCAGCTCGAGCCAGACCTGGTCGGTTCAGCCCGCCCTGTTGATGGACTTGTATCGTCTGGCTCCTCTCAGGAACCGCCGGAGGGTTGGAGTCTCGAAGGAGCGGCACCCTGCGCTTGGCTCACCGACGATCTCAGCGTGACGGGAGTGATCGGGGATGCGCGTCCGGCATCGACAGACCTGGGCCGCCGCTTGGAGGAACGTCTTATTCGCCATTGGCAGGTGCGTTTTCAGACCCTTATGGCGAGTGACTGGCCCCCCTCCCAAAGCCTGCTCACCAACCCGTCCAACGGCGCGCCCAAGTCCTGAACTTTGGACGCATGTGTCCCCAACTCTGGGGGCACTGGTTATTGTCGGTCCCACTGAAGTGGTAGCAAGCGTCCTATGACGACCCTCAACGCACCTGAAGCACCTGTGCTGGAGGGCCAAGACGCACTGCCCGATTTCACAACCGCTGCGTACAAGGACGCCTACAGCCGGATTAACGCCATCGTGATCGAGGGCGAGCAGGAAGCCCATGACAACTACATTTCTCTCGGGACGCTGATCCCTGACCAGGCTGAGGAGCTCAAGCGCCTGGCACGGATGGAAATGAAGCACATGAAGGGCTTCACCTCCTGCGGCCGGAACCTGGGCGTTGAAGCTGACCTTCCTTTTGCCAAGAAGTTCTTCGAACCGCTTCACGGCAACTTCCAAGCTGCGCTCAAGGAAGGCAAGGTTGTTACTTGCCTGTTGATCCAGGCTCTGTTGATCGAAGCGTTCGCCATTTCGGCTTATCACATCTATATCCCCGTTGCTGATCCCTTCGCTCGCAAGATCACTGAGGGTGTTGTCAAAGATGAGTACACCCATCTGAACTATGGCCAGGAATGGCTGAAGGCCAACTTCGAAACCAGCAAGGATGAGCTGTTCGAAGCAAACAAGGCCAATCTTCCCCTGATCCGCTCGATGCTGGAAGACGTGGCTGCTGACGCTGCCGTCCTCCATATGGAAAAGGAAGACCTGATCGAAGATTTCCTGATCGCCTACCAGGAAGCGTTGGGTGAAATCGGCTTCACGTCCCGTGACATCGCCCGGATGGCGGCGGCAGCTCTGGCCGTTTAGGCCAGTTCAGGACCCAATTAACGCCGGTTTTTCGACAGGCACGTTGCCGTCGATACCGGTTGGCGTGGGAGCATGGTTCCTTGAGATGTTCTTTGAGACGTCAGCGGTAGTACATGTTTGGTCTGATCGGACATTCAACGAGTTTTGAGGCCGCTCGCCGCAAGGCAATGGAACTCGGGTTCGATCACATTTCGGACGGAGATCTCGATGTGTGGTGCAGCGCACCTCCGCAGCTTGTTGAGCACGTCGAAGTCACCAGTCCAACGGGCACGACCATTGAGGGTGCCTACATCGACTCTTGCTTCGTGCCCGAGATGCTGAGCCGTTTCAAGACGGCTCGGCGCAAGGTGCTCAACGCGATGGAACTTGCCCAGAAGAAGGGCATCAACATCACCGCCCTGGGCGGTTTTACCTCGATCATTTTCGAGAATTTCAATCTGCTGCAGCACCAGACGGTGCGCAGCACCACCCTGGATTGGCAGCGGTTCACCACAGGGAACACTCACACGGCCTGGGTGATCTGCCGCCAGGTGGAGAACAACGCGCCAACTCTCGGTATCGACCTAAGTAAGGCCAAGGTCGCCGTTGTTGGAGCGACCGGTGACATCGGTTCCGCCGTCTGCCGTTGGCTGCAGGCGCGGACCGGCGTCGAAGAACTGTTACTAGTGGCGCGACAGCAGCAACCGTTGCTGGACCTGCAACAGGAGCTCGGCGGTGGAAGGATCCTGACGCTCGATGAGGCTCTGCCGGAGGCGGATGTGGTCGTCTGGGTGGCAAGCATGCCCAAGACGCTTGAGATCGACCACAACAGCCTGAAGAAGCCTTGTTTGATGATTGATGGGGGCTACCCCAAGAATCTGGATACCAAGGTCGCTGGTGGCGGGATTCACGTCTTGAAGGGTGGAATCGTTGAGTTCTGCCGCGACATCGGTTGGTCGATGATGGCCATCGCCGAGATGGAGAAACCTCAGCGCCAGATGTTTGCTTGTTTCGCAGAGGCCATGCTGCTCGAGTTCGAGCGCTGTCACACCAACTTCAGCTGGGGGCGCAACAACATCACCCTCGAGAAGATGGATTTCATTGGTGCGGCATCGGTCCGCCATGGGTTCAGCACTCTGAACCTCCATCCCAACCTGCAGGCCACTGCCGCCTGATCCCCGGAGAGCCATGCCCCGTCGCCCCCTGCTTGAGTTCGAAAAACCGCTTGTTGAGCTGGAGCAGCAGATTGAGCAAATCCGCCAGTTGGCCAGGGATTCGGAAGTTGACGTGTCGCAGCAGCTGCAGCAGCTGGAGACCCTCGCAGCCCGTCGGCGTCAGGAGATCTTTCAGGGTCTGACTCCCGCCCAGAAGATTCAGGTCGCCCGCCACCCGCATCGTCCGAGCACGCTGGATTTCATTCAGATGTTCTGTGACGACTGGGTCGAACTGCATGGAGACCGTCGTGGCAATGACGATCAGGCGTTGATTGGCGGCGTCGGAAGGGTTGGTGATCGACCGATCATGTTGATCGGCCATCAGAAAGGACGCGACACCAAGGAAAACGTCGCACGCAATTTCGGGATGGCCGCTCCGGGTGGCTACCGCAAAGCGATGCGGTTGATGGACCACGCCGATCGCTTTCGCTTGCCGATCCTCACTTTTATCGATACTCCTGGCGCCTATGCCGGACTCGAAGCGGAGGAGCAGGGCCAGGGTGAAGCAATCGCAGTCAACCTGCGTGAAATGTTCCGCTTACGCGTTCCGGTGATCGCCACTGTGATCGGCGAAGGCGGTTCCGGGGGTGCGTTGGGGATCGGTGTGGCGGACCGATTGCTGATGTTCGAGCACAGCGTTTACACCGTTGCCAGCCCTGAAGCCTGCGCCTCCATTCTCTGGCGTGATGCAGCGAAGGCGCCTGATGCAGCGGCGGCTTTGCGAATCACCGGCCGCGATTTATTGGAGCTGGGGGTGGTGGATGAGGTGCTCGAGGAGCCATCCGGTGGCAACAACTGGGCACCGTTGGAGGCCGGCGCAATTCTGCGGGCGGCGATTGACCGGCATCTCGATGAATTGTTGAGCCTGTCGGAACAGGAGCTCCGCGATGCCCGCTACTCCAAATTCAGGGCGATGGGGCGCTTTCTCGAAAAAACTTCACAGGATGTCGAGAAAGCGGCTTAAAATATCGCGGTTTGCTAACGGTTTTTGCCAACGGCTCTAATCACGGGTGCGAGTCGAGGCATTGGTCGCCGCACAGCTGAGCTTCTGGCTCAACAAGGCTGGGACCTGCTTTTGACGGCCCGCAGTGCCGATCAACTTGATCAGCTCGGTGCACAGCTCAGGGATCAAGGCGTCTCCGTGGCGTCTGCTGCCATTGATCTGACCCAAGCTGATGCGATCGGTTCAGCGATGGCTGACCTGCTGCAGCAGGGGGCTACACCTGCGGTGTTGATCAACAACGCCGGTGCCGCTTACACCGGCGACCTTATGGCCATGCCGCTGGAGCGTTGGCAATGGCTGTTACAGCTGAATGTCACCAGCGTGATGCAAGTTTGTTCAGCAGTTGTTCCCTCCATGCGAAAGCACGGCGGACTGGTGATCAACATCAGCAGTCATGCCGCCCGCAATGCCTTCCCCCAATGGGGCGCGTATTGCGTGACCAAGGCTGCTTTGGCCAGCTTCACCCGCTGTCTGGCTGAAGAGGAGCGAGGCCATGGCATTCGTGCCTGCACCCTCACTCTCGGAGCCGTCAACACTCCGCTGTGGGACGCGGAAACCGTACAAAGCGATTTCGATCGTCGTGCCATGCTCTCTGTCGATCAGGCAGCAGAAACACTGGCGAATCTGGTGATGCAACCCAGCAACCAGTTGATCGAAGACCTCACCCTTATGCCGGCCGCCGGCGCCTTCTGAGCGAACACCATGACCTCCACAGTCCCTTTCGTTTCCAACGGCGTCGCCAACGGCAACGGCAATGGCCGCAGCAGCTTGAGTCCAAAGATTTCAGCGCGGATTCGTGAACGCCTGAGAGAAGCAGGTGCGTCTTTCCTGGCCAATGACAACATTGCCGATCACCTCCTGCCTGGTGAATTGGATCAATTGCAGGTTGAAGTCGCTGACAAGGTTCGCGACCTGCTGCGCAGCCTCGTGATCGATATCGATAACGACCACAACACTCACGAGACGGCCGAGCGGGTCGCCAAGATGTACCTGCAGGAAGTGTTCAAAGGGCGCTACCACCAGCAACCCAAGGTGGCCAGCTTCCCGAATGTGAAGCAGCTGGATGAGATCTACACCGTTGGACCGATTACGGTGCGTTCCGCCTGTTCCCACCACCTGGTGCCGATCATGGGCAACTGCTGGATCGGAATCAAGCCTGGCTCCCGCGTGATCGGCCTTTCCAAGTTCACCCGCGTGGCTGATTGGGTGTTCTCCCGCCCCCACATTCAGGAGGAAGCGGTGATGATCCTTGCCGATGAAATTGAGAAGCTCTGCGAGCCTCAGGGCCTCGGAATCATCATTAAGGCGCAGCACTACTGCATGAAGTGGCGTGGTGTGAAGGAGCCCCAAACCAGCATGGTGAACTCGGTGGTGCGCGGCGATTTCCGCCACGATCCAAGCCTCAAGCAGGAGTTCTTTGAGCTGGTGCGTCAGCAGCAAGCGCTGCTCAGCACCTGATCAGCTCTGAATCAATTCTTCTGCACTGCCTCGACAAGGGCTTGAACCTTGTCGAGGTTTTTCCATCCAGGTCGTTCTTCGAGTCGGCTGGAGGCGTCCAGGCCTTTGGGGCTGACACGGCTGAGGAGTTCAGGAACCCACTCCGCACTCACCCCCCCCGCAAGCCACCACGGCACCGAGAGCTCGGTCTGACTGAGCCAATCGAGGGGCAACCGGTGGCCGGTGCCGCCGAGTTGATCGGCGCTCCAGGCATCGAGGAGCAGCGCGTTCACGTGCGGGGCGTAGTGCTCCAGTTGCAGGAGATCCTCGGGTTCGCGCACCCGCAACGCTTTCCACCACAGGTGACGCGGATAGCGCTGTTTCAAGGTCTGGCAGCGCTCGCTGGATTCGCTGCCGTGCAGTTGCACCACGGAGGGCTGGCCTGCACCGCTCAGCGCTTCCTCAAGAGCCGCATCGTCGGGATCTGCGACAACCCAAACCCGATGCAGTGGCGGATGCTGCTCCTCGAGCACACTGAACAAGGCCCTGCGTTGGGATGGTTCGACGTAGCGCGGGGTGTCTTCAACGCCGATCACGCCAATCGCCTGTACGTCCATGCGCGCAATGGCGAGTGCTTGCTCAAGGTCGGTGATCCCACAGATCTTGAGGTCTGGAGTGGGGCGGGGATCACGCAAGGGCTGCATCGATTGCTCTCCCTAGGATCGTGGATGACAGCCCGCGACAGCGGCACACGACGGAATTGGCGGTGGGAGAGGGCTGGCAGTTGCTCAAAATCGGCGGAATTCCATTGCGGCTCCAGCCCAGCTGGTTGTTTGCCGTAGCGATTTTCACCACGTTGTTCCAATCCCGTTATGCCGCCACGGCCTCGGGAACAGCCAGCTGGGGTTTGGCTTTTCTAACAACCTTGCTGCTGTTTAGCTCCGTGCTGCTGCATGAGCTGGGTCATGCCCTGATGGCCCTGCGGGAAGGGGTGAAGGTCTTGAGCATCACCCTGTTTCATCTGGGCGGTATTGCCCGGGTTGAAAAGGAATGCCCCACCGCCATGGGCAATCTGCGCATCGCGGCGGCTGGTCCGATCGTCAGTTTGTTGCTGGCCCTCGGGATGCTGCTGGGTGCTGCAGCTCTCTCCGACACCCAGCCCTTGGCCACGCAACTGTTGAGCCAGGTGGGGTTGCTCAACCTGATGCTGGGACTGTTCAACCTTTTGCCGGGGCTGCCCCTGGATGGTGGGTTGATCCTCAAGGCCTTGGTCTGGCAGGTCAGCGGCAGTCAGCAGAAAGGCGTTCAGGTGGCTTCGGCGTCCGGGCGGGCCTTGTCGATTCTGATGATCCTGATGGGCGGGGTCCTGCTCTGGCAGGGCTGGGGGATCAACGGAATCCTGTTGATGTTGATCGGCTGGTTCGGGCTGGGTGCCAACCGCAGCCAAACCCAGATGCTGCAATTGCAGAACGTGCTGCGCGAATTGAAGGTGGAGGCTTCGGCGGGCCGACGCTTTCGCGTGTTGGAGGCTGATCAGACCTTGCGGCGCCTCAGCCAGCTGCGGCTGACCGCCAGCGAGGAGGAGGGTCCGGCTGATTGGGTGCTCGTCTGCAAGAGCGGTCGATGGGTGGGCTGGATTGATGATCAGCCCTTGAAGCTCTTGCCTGTGCAGCAATGGGACCAGCAGCGACTCGAGGATCATCTACGCCCCCTCTCTGAACTGCCCTCAATCGTGTGTTCCTCCTCTCTGGTGGAAGCGGTGCCTGCCGTTGAGAAGGCATCCCAGGGACGCCTTCTGGTGATGAGTGCTGCGGGGCTTCCCTCCGGCACTCTCGATCGTATGGATGTGGGGGATGCGGTGCTGAAGCGTCTGGGGGTGAGCCTCCCCTCCGCGATCCTTGAGGAGGCGCGCAAGCGCAATGGCTATCCCCTGGGGCTGGCGATGCTCCCTCAAATGGTCCAGACGATGCAGGCTCAGAGCTCCGACCAGGACGCCAGCTCGTCGTCCAACTCCTGAACTTCTTTGGTGTTCAGGGGCTGCATGTGCCAACAGAAGTCAGGCCACGACTGAATCATGCTCTGGCGCAGCTGCTGATCCAGATCCAGTCGGCTGATCTGCGTCGGGGCTACTGCCGGTGCCGCTTCCCCAAACACCTCGGACCAAAGGTCGGCGGGCGGATCCAGCAGGATTTCGCCGTGTTGAAGCAGACGACCGTTCTGCCAGAGCTGGGCGCTGCCGACCCGTTTGACTCCGGATCCATCCACCAGGTCGGCCACCGTTGCACTGGCAAAACAGTTGCTGGCTTCGGCTCCAGCCGGGTCGGATCCGAAGTGCAGCGGTAGACCGAGTCCCTTGAAGCCATCAACCAACCACTGACAGGCCTGGCGGTAGGCCTCCTGGCGACGTCGTGGTGCATCAGGCCAGATCAAGGCGTAGGTGAGACCGCCGGCATGCAGCACCGCTCGGCCGCCGCTGGGGCGGCGCACCAGGCTGAGGCGGCCGCGGCGGGCCAGTTCATTCCAGTGCTCAGGCCACTGGCGTTGATGGCGTCCCAGCGAGAGCCAGGGTCCATCCCAGCGGTAAAAGCGCAATGCCGGGCCGTTGCATCGCTTTAGAAGCCAGGCATCCAAGGCCATCTGGGTGTGTCCATCCGCTTGCTGGGTGGGAAGCAGACGCCCGGTTGCGGGCATGCTGGAGGAAAGCATCGATCGCACGCCATGGTGCCCTGGTGGGATGTGCCGATCCTGATTGCCCTTGGGCTTCTGGCGGGCGGCTTGGCCGGGCTGTTGGGGATTGGCGGCGGCTTGATCTTTGCGCCGCTCCTGCTCTGGCTCGATCTTCCGCCCCATCAGGCTCTGGCCACGAGCAGTTTCGCCATTGTGCCCACGGCGCTGGCGGGCACCATCACTCACCTGCGCCAAGGGCGGGTACCGACACGGCCCGGGCTCGCCATCGGCTTGGCGGCCTTTGGCTCGGCCCTGTTGTTCGGTGGCCTGGCTGGCTTTGCGGCGGGATGGATGCTGTTGGCGATGCAGACCTTGATGTACATCGTGCTGGCGTTCTGCGTTCGGGAACGGGCCGAGGAAGACGCAAGCGAGGACGTTGATGACAGCAGAGCACCGCAGTTGGCTGGTGTGGGTTGCATCGCCGGCTGGACCGCCGGGATGTTGGGCCTAGGCGGGGGGCTGGTGATGGTGCCGCTGATGAGCGGTCCGTTATCCGTGCCGATTCATCAGGCCGTGCGGCTCAGCACGGTAGCGGTGCTCTGTTCAGCCAGCGCAGCGTCTCTGCAGTTCCTGCATGAGGGCCGCGGGGTTCCTCTGATGGGGTTGCTGCTGGGTGGGGTGGCGGCCATTGCCGCCCAGTGGGCAGCCAGCCGTCTCGATCAATTTGACGCAGCTCTTCTGGTGCGCTGCCTGAAGGGTCTCGCCATCATCTTGGCGATCGACAGCTCAAGGCGGGCCCTGCAGCTCTTGCTGAGCTGAATGGCCAACTGTTCAACAGTTCAGTTCAGTTCAGTTCAGTTCAAGTCAATTCAGTTCAGTTCAGTTCAGTAATGACCAGAACCCTGCATCGAGCTCATAACCCAGGGCTGCGGCCATCTGGGAGAGGTTGCCTCGCATCGGCCGTCCCAGCTGCTGTTGGCAGAGGTCGTCCAGCCGCATCAAGCGATGCGTCACCCAGAGCTCCAAGGCCTCAGGGTCAAAACGCAGGCCTTCGCTGCGGCTGAAACTGTGAGGCACTACCAGGGCAACATGGCGGATCAGGCTGCCCTGGTCGCGTTCAAGCAACAGTGGCAGCCAAGGGAAGCGTGCATCCGCCCGCAGGGCCCAGAGGCGAGGTTCCGGACATTCCGGTAGTTCGCGCGGGTCATCCTGGGCTCGGGGCCAGTCGAAACGGAGCTCGAGCACTGGCCCTTGGCCGAGCAGTGTGTTCAGCGGCTGATCGCTCCAGATCTCCAGCGGCCGCAGATCCAACGACCGGATTGCAGGGGCATCGATCAGAACCGAATCCATGGGCTGGTGTGACAGGCCTTTGCGAATGATGGCCTGCAGCCCCTCCCTCGGAGAAGAATGGGAGCGTTTGATGCATGGTTCCCATGGAAACCCTTCTCTCTGCACCTGAGGTGTTCATTGCCCTCGTGGTGGCTGCCCATGCCGCTGTTCTGGCCCTGCGTCTCTCCATCAGCCTCTACGAAGCCTGATTTCAATCGGCTCGTGATATCAACGGGCGTGGAGCTGGTCTTGGCACCGTCAACGGATTGCGTTAAAAGCGGATGTTCGTGCTGATGCGGTGACCGCCAGTCAGGCTCAAAGTTCAGCTCCCCGCACGGATGCAGCCACCATGGCTGCAGCAATTCAGCGACAGACCGACCAACAAGAACTGCAGTGCAGCCTTCTCGCCTTGGCTGCCAAGGCAGGTCTTGTTTTGTTGGGCTGTGTGAGCTTGATCCGCTTGTCGGTGGCTTATCAGGAACGGATGGACCGTCACAGTGAAATCTCGGCGGTGGTGTCCATCGAGACGGCCAAATTGGACACGCTGCAGCAGCGGTTCGATCGTCTGTTCAGTATTGGAGGAGAGAAGCGCCTGATCAGCGAGCAGGATCAGTGGATCGGACCCAATCGCTTACGTGTGATCTGGCGCTGAGATTCGTGACCAGCGGTGTTGGGATTGAGTGCTGCCCGGCAGACTGGCAGCCTTCCTGGCCCTGTCTTGATGTCCACGCCCGGCACCGTTTTGATCACCGGCACCACTTCCGGTGTGGGCCTGAATGCCACCTGCGCCCTGGTGAAGCGGGGCTGGACGGTGATTACCGCCAATCGCAGTCCGCAGCGGGCCGCTGCTGCTGCCGACGAGCTCGACCTCCCCAAGGAGCGGCTTCAGCACGTGTTGATGGATCTGGGTGATCTCGACAGTGTGCGCCGGGCGGTGGAGGCCTTGCCTCAGCGATTGGATGCCGTGGTCTGTAATGCAGCCGTTTACAAGCCAAAGCTGAAGCAGCCGGAGCGCTCACCCCAGGGTTACGAGATCTCGATGGCCACCAACCACTTCGGCCACTTCCTGCTGGTGCAGCTGCTGTTGGATCGACTCCAGGCCTCCAGCCACCCCTCCAGGCGGGTGGTGATCTTGGGCACGGTGACGGCCAACTCCAAGGAACTGGGCGGCAAGATTCCGATTCCGGCACCAGCGGACCTGGGGGACCTGTCCGGCTTTGAAGCCGGCTTTAAGGAGCCCATCGCCATGGCCAGCGGCAAGGCGTTCAAGCCCGGTAAGGCTTACAAGGACAGCAAGCTCTGCAACATGATCACCACCCAGGAGCTGCACCGCCGGCTGCATGGGGAGACGGGCATCACCTTCACCTCGCTCTACCCCGGCTGTGTGGCCGACACCCCGTTGTTCCGTAACACCCCCAAGGCGTTCCAGACGATCTTTCCCTGGTTCCAGAAGAACATCACTGGCGGCTACGTCTCCCAGGCCTTGGCCGGAGAACGGGTGGCCGATGTGGTGGCCAATCCCGACTTCGCCGAATCCGGCGTGCACTGGAGCTGGGGCAACCGCCAGAAGAAGGACGGCGAGCAGTTCAGCCAGGAGCTATCCGACAAGGCCACCGATCCGGAGACGGCCCGGCGCGTGTGGGAGTTGTCCATGGCCTTGGTGGGTTTGGCCTGAGCCTGATCAGCAGGGGGCAAAAAACATGCTTGCTCGTATCGGCTCTCTATCCAGGCGATGAGCCTTGGAGAGGTGGTTTGATTGAGGTGGTCGTTGCCTAGACATCCGATTTATTTCTCTGGAGTGCAATCACATTCAGGATCACACTCCAGGAAGGGCTGAAGTTATAGGGCCAAGTTGGGCTGGTTTTATTGCTCCAGTACGCAGAAATAATCTCTTCAGTCGAAGCCCAGCAGGTCGAAGATTTCGCGGTCTTTGAGGGATACGGCCTCCAGGGGCTCCACCTTGTCGAGCATGTTCTGGGCTAACCGCAGGTATTCATTGCGTACAGCTTCCACTGCCTCATCGTCATCATCCATTTCAAAGATGGTGCATTTCTTCAGCCTCGACCGTCGAATGGCATCCACATCCCTGAAATGGGCCATGGTGCGCAGACCGGTGCGTTCGTTGAACTTGTCGATCTGATCAGTGTCAGCAGAGCGGTTCGCAACGACGCCGCCCAGCCTCACCTTGTAGTTCTTGGCTTTGGCCTGAATCGCCTGAACGATGCGATTCATCGCGAAGATCGAATCGAAATCGTTGGCCGTCACAATCAGGCAGTAGTTGGCGTGTTGCAGCGGGGCGGCAAAGCCACCACACACCACATCGCCGAGTACATCGAAGATCACCACATCGGTGTCTTCCAGAAGGTGATGCTCCTTGAGCAGCTTCACGGTCTGTCCGGTCACGTAACCACCGCAGCCAGTTCCTGCTGGCGGGCCACCACTCTCAACGCACTGCACACCATTGAAGCCAGTGAAGACGAAATCCTCCGGTCGCAGCTCTTCGCTGTGGAAGTCCACCTCCTCGAGGATGTCGATCACCGTCGGCACCATCTTGTGGGTGAGGGTGAAGGTGCTGTCGTGCTTAGGGTCGCAGCCGATCTGAAGTACGCGCTTGCCCAGTTTTGAGAAGGCGGCTGACAGGTTCGATGAGGTGGTGGATTTGCCGATTCCACCTTTGCCGTAGACGGCAATCACCAGGGTCTCCTCCTGGATGTTCATTTCCGGGTCCTGGTGGACCTGAACACTGCCTTCGCCGTCCGCCGGTCGCGTCAGAGTCGTGGTCATTCAGCGACCTGTGCAAGAGAAGTCATTTTCATTCAACAGCAGCAGATGTGCAGTGGTTGGATTTCACTAAGAAATGAAAGATCTGGCCCTTGGCTAGGTGGCAAGAGCAGAATTTCTTTCAATTAAATAAAAAGAAATGAGTGCAATTGCTCATGCCTTGAAGTGGGCTTTGGCGTCATAGAGCGTTTCGCTGCTGATCTCCCGGCAGCCCACATCGCGGGCGTAAGCCTCGGTGTTGCGACGCACCTTGCCCCGTACGAAGAAGGGGATCTTCTTCAGTTCGGCTTCCCCATCGGCTGTCCATTGCAGACAATCTTGGCCGTCTTCCGGGACGTCGCTCAATGCGGAGATGTCGGCTGCTCCGGCACCACCGGCATGGCCTAAATGGCTCTGGTGGCCATCCACGAATTCGAAGTCGTGGCGGAACATTCCGATCAGGTGTTCCTCTAGTCCCATCATCAGCGGATGCACCCAGTCGTCGAAGATCACGTTTGCCCCTTCCCAGCCCATTTGGGGGCTCATCCGGGCCGGCACGTCTTGAACATGCATCGGCGTGCTGATCACGGAGCAGGGAATCCCCAGCCGCTTGGCGCTGTGTCGTTCCATTTGTGTTCCGAGCACCAGTTCTGGCGCTGCCTCGGCCATGGCGGCTTCCACTTCTAGGTAGTCGTCACAGATCAAGGCCTCCAGACCCAGGGCCTTGGCGGCTGCCCGGACGGGCCTGGCCATCTCCCGGCTATAGGTTCCCAGCCCCACGACGCTGAAGCCCAGTTCTTGGCTGCAGATCCGTGCTGCTGCAATGGCATGGCTGCCGTCGCCGAAAATGAACACCCGCTTGCCGGTGAGGTAAGTGGAGTCCACAGACTCCGAATACCAAGGCAAGCGTGAGCGTTTGTAGCCCTCGTCAGCAGCGGGTGCCTCGAGCCCCAGCAGGGTGTGCACTTCGACGAGGAAATCGTGGGTGGCGCCGACACCGATCGGTACCGTTCGACTGAAGGGCATGCCGAAGTTGCGCTCCAGCCAGCTGCAGGTGGATTCGGCCACCTCCGGATAGAGGCAAACGTTCAGATCGGCATCGGGGATGCGCTTCAGATCGTCCACCCCTGCACCGAGTGGTGCCACCACGCCGACATCGATGCCGTGCAAGGTGAGCAGCTTCTGCACCTCCAGTACGTCGTCGCGGCAGCGGAAACCGAGCAGAGACGGCCCCAGCAGGTTCACCCGGGGTCGACGGCCCTCCTGTTTCCATGCCTGGGGGTCATGGTTGATGTCTGTGGGGGCCTGCGCCTTGAGCAGGTTGCGGATTAATTGATAGAAGGTCTCCGCAGCTCCCCAGTTCTCCTTCTTGCTGTAAGCCGGCAGCTCAAGATTCACGACCGGCATGGTCAGATCCATGCCCTGGGCCAGGGCGCCCGGTTGATCCTGAATCAACTCCGCGGTGCAACTCTCACCCACCAGCAGGGCATCGGGTTGGAAGCGGTCCACGGCTTCGCGCACATGCCGTTTCACCAGTTCTGCGGTGTCACCCCCGAGATCCCGGGCCTGGAAGGTGGTGTAGGTGACCGGCGGACGTTGCCCGCGCCGCTCAATCATCGTGAACAGCAGGTCGGCGTAGGTGTCCCCCTGGGGGGCATGGAGCACGTAGTGCACGCCGTGCATCGAGGCGGCGATGCGCATGGCCCCCACATGGGGTGGCCCTTCATAGGTCCAGAGCGTTAGTTGCATGGGATCAGGCGTGCACGGTTTGGTCGGGGTTGCTCGGATGTAGACCGGGTCGAATCATTTGCCGGCGACGCAACGGTCTGGAAAACAGTTCCGCCAGGTCTCCGGCTTGGTCGATGCCGTGAATCGGGCTGAACACCAATTCGATCGACCATTTGGTGGCGATGCCTTCGGCCTCGAGCGGATTGGCGAGGCCCATGCCACAGACAACAAGGTCCGGTTGGCTGGCGCGCACCCGGTCCAGCTGTTGCTCCACGTGCTGCCCCTCCATCACCGGTGTGTCGTCGGGGAGCAAGGCCAGCTCAGCGGCCATCTGTTCACGGTTCAGATAAGGCGTTCCCACCTCCACCAACTCCATGCCGCATTCGCGTTGCAGGAACCGGGCCAGGGGCAGTTCGAGTTGGGATTCGGGGAGAAGAAAGATCCGCTTGCCCTCCAGCACGGCGCGGTGGCGGGCCAGGGCGCATTGGGCCCGTTCCATCAAAGGATCGAGCACTGCGGCGATCCGCTCGTCCGGGAGATGGAAGGCATTGGCAGCAGCCTCCATCCAACGGCGACTGCCTTCGGCTCCCAGGGGAAATGGGGCCGTGAGCACCGTGGCGCCGCGATCGCTCAGCAAGCGGGCGGTTTCGGTGAGAAAGGGTTGGGTGAGTAGCACCGTGGTTCCCGCTCCCACCCCAGGCAGGTCAGTCGATTGCCGCGGAGGCAGGCTGTGAATTGTCTCGATGCCCATCCGCTGGAACAGGTGAATCAGCCTGTCTTCCACGGCATCGGCGAGGGTGCCCACCAGTAGCAACTGCCGCTCGTCGCTAGCGGGGAGCAGTGGAATCAGCGCCGCCAGCGCCCCGTCTTCTCCCTGGGTAAAGGTGGTTTCAATGCCGCTCCCGGAGTAATTCACCACCCTCACTCGGCCGGAGAGCTCGTCGTTCAGCCGTTCGGCGGCCCGGGCTAGATCCAGCTTGATCACTTCGCTGGGGCAAGAACCCACCAGAAACAGCGTGCGGATCTCGGGACGGCGTTGCAGCAGTTCCTTGCAGACGCGATCAAGCTCGTCGTGGGCATCGGCGAGGCCGGCCAGGTCCCGTTCGTTGAGAATCGCGGTGCCGAAACGGGGTTCGGCAAAAATCATCACGCCAGCGGCGCTCTGGATCAGATGGGCGCAGGTGCGGGATCCCACCACTAGAAAGAAGGCATCGGGCATGCGCCGATGTAGCCAGACGATCGAGGTGAGACCACAGAACACCTCCCGTGGTCCTGATTCCTTTAACAGGGTGGGCCCGGCCATGGCCGCTCCATGCGACGTTCACCCCTCAAGCTGCAAAAGATTGGGGCTTGGATGTCAAACCCAGCGCAAACTCTTCGGGATCAGGCCTGGCCGACAGAGCTTGCTTTGCGATCAAAGGCGGCGGCGGAATCCGTCGTAACGCTCTGAACGGTCACTCTCCTCTGTTTTGCTCAAACGCCAAACGTTGCGGCTGACCCGACGGGCAACGAGGCCGCCGCGTTCCGCCCGCTCCGTTCCCGGTCGGGCTCCGAGAAGCATGCTCACTTCCGCCGTGGTCAGGGGGGCACCTGTTTCGATGGCTAATGCAGTCAGCTCTAGGCGTTGACGCAGCTGACGCAGACGATCTCTGTCTTGATTGCCTGATGCCTCCAGCCAGGGCAGATCCACCTGTCCATCCTGCGCGAGGCGTTGCATCAGGCCGAAGCTGACCATCCCAAGGGCCTGATCAGCGTTGAGATCAACTGGTTTTAAAGAAGACTGCTCAGTCATTGCAGGATCTCGAGAGGTTTTCTGGACGGTATCGGCTGTCTTTCAAGGTGCAAGACCGCTGGCTTTAACTCTTTGATGGCCCGTTTGCCCAGGATTCGTCCGGTACACTCCCCGCCATGACCCGTTTTGCCAGCTTCGATGCTCGGGAGCGGCGACGCGGCGGTAGTGCTCTCGTCACCGGGACTGAGGTGACCTCCCAGCAGGGAGGGGCAAGTTGTGTTGTCACGACGGATTCTGAGTCTCCCCGGCTGCTTCGCCAAAACAGCCAAGTGCAGTCGATCGAACTGCGCACCCACGTCTTCATCGACTCGCTGCAACCTCAACTTGCGGCCTACATGGGGTCGGTGAGTCAAGGATTCCTGCCCATTCCTGGAGACGCCTGCCTCTGGATGGAGGTTTCTCCGGGCATGGCAGTTCACCGCGTCACCGACATTGCTCTGAAAGCCAGCAATGTTCGCCTCGGCCAGATGGTGGTGGAGCGGGCTTTTGGTTCGATGGCCCTCTATCACCGCGACCAGAGCACTGTTCTCCATTCCGGAGATGTGGTGCTGGAAGCGATTGGCAGCACGATTGAGCAGCGTTCTCCAGCAGAGGTGAGCTGGACCGAAGTCATTCGAGCAATCACGCCGGACCACGCCGTGTTGATCAACCGCCTCAACCGACGCGGTTCCATGATTGAGGCCGGGATGAGCATGTTCATCCTGGAGACCGAGCCGGCGGGGTATGTGCTGATTGCTGCCAATGAGGCTGAAAAATCCTCGAATATCACTTTGGTGGACGTGAAAGCTGTGGGTGCCTTTGGACGCCTCACCCTGGCGGGGCGTGAAGGTGATGTTGAGGAAGCGGCGGCAGCAGCGATGCGCGCCATCGACCATGTCAACCGAAACGCACGATTGCGCTGATCGCTCTGCTCGCTGATCGTTGAACTCAGTTCAGGCCAAGAAGTTGGCGTAATTGAGGTGCCAGAGCTCGTGCTGCTTTGCCACGACTGCCCAGTCGGCTGAGTTGTGCCGGGTTCAGTTCGCCATAGGTGCAACGGGCTTCACGCACCCAGAGCAAGGATTCAAAGCCGCCACCTGGGTAGGCCGGTGCGCTGAGGAGCTCACCCCAGCAAATGCCCTCTGCCGCCGCTCGGCACGTCCCTGTGGGGTCGCTCAGCACCATCGTGCTGCGGAAGCAGGCGCTGCGGTAAAGGGAGGGGCCAAGCTCCGCAAGGATTCTCTGCACTTTGGCGTCGTTGCCTTCGGCATATCGGGCGGAGAACAGGCCAGGAGCGCACTGGAGTGCATCAACTTCAAGCCCGGAATCGTCTGCAAGCGCCCAACCCTGAGTTCGCAGTGCTGCTGCGGTGGCCTTCAGCTCGGCGTTTTCCCGGTAGGTGCTTCCTGTTTCCTCAACATCCAGATCATCGGGTTGACGCTGAACGTGGATGGGAAGGGGACCCAGCATGGCCTCAATTTCAGCAACCTTGGTGGGGTTACCCGTGGCAATGGTGAGCTGAAGCGACAAGGGGCCCGACGAATGAGGGCCTCCATTGTGCGGGCTGATTGGGGGGGTAGGACTTAAAAATCTCTGGATTCGACCGAGCAACACGCATTTGGGTTGAACATTCCACCCCTCAGCAAGGCTTCGGGAGCGTGTTGCAGCGTGAAGATATGGAGTTTCACCACGCTCGACAACGACTTGTGCGGATGTGACCACAGGAACCACCACAGCAGACCGGAACAGTGAGGCACTGCGTGATAAGCCCAGCTTATTTAGTTCACTATGGACAGTGATCAAGAAAGTCTTCCAAATCGCTTGACGGGAAGGGTTCTGGCGGAGCAATGTCCCCAGCGAACATTCCACCTCTTTTCCCGGTAGGCAATGGCTAACGAAACCATGGGCATCGCCCTCGGCATGATCGAGACCCGCGGTCTGGTCCCCGCCATCGAGGCAGCTGATGCCATGACCAAGGCTGCCGAAGTGCGCCTGATTGGTCGCGAATTTGTCGGTGGCGGTTACGTCACCGTTCTGGTGCGCGGCGAAACCGGTGCTGTGAACGCTGCAGTGCGTGCTGGCGCTGATGCTTGCGAGCGCGTCGGTGACGGCCTGGTTGCTGCACACATCATTGCCCGCCCCCACCGCGAAGTGGAGCCTGCACTGGGCAACGGCAACTTCCTTGGTCAGAAGGACTGAGATCTTCCGCTGAGCCTCTGACGAGGCACGCGAACGTCTCACCCTCTTCACCGACCTAACGGAGTTTTCCCATGAGCAAGAAGTACGACGCTGGGGTCAAGGAGTACAGGGATACCTACTGGACTCCTGATTACGTCCCCCTCGACACCGACCTGCTGGCCTGCTTCAAGTGCACCGGCCAAGAAGGTGTGCCCAAGGAAGAAGTTGCCGCAGCTGTGGCCGCTGAATCCTCCACCGGCACCTGGTCCACTGTGTGGTCCGAGCTCCTTACCGATCTCGACTTCTACAAGGGCCGTTGCTACCGCATCGAAGACGTTCCTGGTGACAAGGAGTCTTTCTATGCCTTCATCGCTTACCCCCTCGACCTGTTCGAAGAGGGTTCCATCACCAACGTTCTGACCTCCCTGGTCGGCAACGTCTTCGGTTTCAAGGCTCTCCGCCACCTCCGTCTGGAAGACATCCGCTTCCCGATGGCGTTCATCAAGAGCTGCTACGGCCCGCCGAACGGCATCCAGGTCGAGCGCGACCGGATGAACAAGTACGGCCGTCCCCTGCTGGGTTGCACCATCAAGCCGAAGCTCGGCCTGAGCGGTAAGAACTACGGCCGTGTTGTCTATGAGTGCCTGCGCGGCGGTCTGGACTTCACAAAGGACGACGAGAACATCAACTCCCAGCCCTTCCAGCGTTGGCAGAACCGCTTCGAATTCGTTGCGGAAGCCATCAAGCTGTCCGAGCAGGAGACCGGTGAGCGCAAAGGTCACTACCTCAACGTGACTGCCAACACTCCCGAAGAGATGTATGAGCGCGCTGAGTTCGCCAAAGAACTCGGTATGCCGATCGTCATGCACGACTTCATCACCGGTGGCTTCACAGCCAACACCGGTCTGTCGAAGTGGTGCCGCAAGAACGGCATGCTCTTGCACATCCACCGCGCCATGCACGCGGTGATCGACCGTCATCCCAAGCACGGCATTCACTTCCGCGTTCTCGCCAAGTGTCTGCGTCTGTCTGGTGGTGACCAGCTCCACACCGGCACCGTGGTCGGCAAGCTGGAAGGTGATCGTCAGACCACCCTCGGCTACATCGACCAGCTGCGCGAATCCTTCGTGCCCGAAGACCGCAGCCGCGGCAACTTCTTCGATCAGGACTGGGGTTCCATGCCTGGTGTGTTCGCCGTTGCTTCCGGCGGTATCCACGTCTGGCACATGCCCGCACTGGTCGCCATTTTCGGTGACGACTCCGTGCTGCAGTTCGGTGGTGGTACCCACGGTCACCCCTGGGGCTCCGCTGCTGGTGCTGCTGCCAACCGTGTGGCCCTCGAGGCCTGCGTCAAGGCACGCAATGCCGGTCGCGAGATCGAGAAGGAAAGCCGGGACATCCTCATGGAAGCCGGTAAGCACAGCCCTGAGCTGGCCATCGCTCTCGAGACCTGGAAGGAGATCAAGTTCGAGTTCGACACCGTCGACAAGCTCGACGTTCAGAACTGATCGTTTCTTCGGCCGGTTGATGCAACCGGCCACCCTTTTTTCTTAAACCCAGGATCCCCATGCCTTTCCAGAGCACCGTGGGTGACTATCAAACAGTCGCCACCCTGGAGACCTTCGGCTTCCTCCCGCCGATGACCCAGGACGAGATCTACGACCAGATCGCGTACATCATTGCCCAGGGTTGGAGCCCGCTCGTTGAGCACGTCCATCCCAGCAACTCCATGGCCATCTATTGGTCGTATTGGAAGCTCCCCTTCTTCGGTGAGAAGGATCTGAACGTTGTCGTCAGTGAGCTCGAGGCTTGCCACCGCGCATACCCCGATCACCACGTGCGCATCGTCGGTTACGACGCCTACACCCAGAGCCAGGGTGCCTGCTTCGTGGTCTTCGAAGGACGCTGATCCTTCGGACCCATGGTTCTGAGCCCTGACCTGATCAGGGCTCCAGCTTTTTTCGGAGGGGCAAGTGCCCTTCCACCTCACGACGACTCCCTCGGGCGGACATGGCAAGACTCTCCAGTCGCGAACTCGCATTAGAACGCCGTAAGGCGCTGACCACTTCCGGTAAGAAGTCCTCAGCTGCAGCTGGTACTGGCGCCAACCGTGTTCGCACCGTTGATGACGCCCGTCCCACCCGCACGAACGTGGCTGCAGTTGCTGAACCTGCTTCTGCACCTGTTGTTCCCGCTGCTGTAGCTCCGCAGCGAACAACTTCGTTCACAGCTGCTCCTTCCAGGCGCACTTCACCGGTCAAGCCCCATCGCGATGCCAGTCGTGATCTGGTGCTTGCACGCCGTGAGGCCCTGTCCCGTCGCGGCAAAACCGCAGACACCAGCCGCGATCGCAACCGCGCTGATTTGGCCCGTCAAACCAAAGCTGCTCCAGCTCCTGCAGCCGCTGAAACCACCAAGAGCTGTGGCTGCGGAGGCAAGCGTGCTGCCGAAAAGACTGCACTGACCTCATTGAGTGCATCAGCCCCCAATCTTTCCGTGCGGTCGGAACGTCGTGCATCGGCCCCCAAGCGTCGTGCGATCGAGAATCCCAGTCGCGCCCTCGTTTTGGCCCGCCGCGACGCCATGGCCAAGCACGGCAAAACCGCCGGTAAGCAGTCCACCAGTGCCGCTGCTGTTGCCCGTCAGGCCAACCCTGATCTCACCAGCCGTGAGCTAGCCCAGCAGGTGCGCGAGTTGCGCACCAAGGCCGGTGCACGCAACAAGCAGAGTGCCGGTGTTACTCGCCCCACCGGTCCCAACCGCCATGGCGCCAAGCAGGCTGCTGCCGCTGATGCCCATTGGAAAGTTGGTGAAAGCACCACCACTGCTGGTCAAACAGTGACCGGCACCCAGGCCAACCGCTCGGTCAAAACCACCGGTAACGAAGCCAGCACCTGCCGATCGATCACAGGTACGGAGTATCTGGGGGCTGAAGTCTTCCAGACCTTCTGTCAGACCGCTCCGGCTGCCACGACGCCAGCCAAAGTGCGTGTGACGGCCACCAGCCACGGCAACCGTGTCACCGGCAATGAAGTGGGCCGCTCTGAGAAGGTCACCGGTGATGAGCCTGGCACCTGCAAGAGCGTGACCGGCACCGAGTACATCTCTGCCAACCAGTCTGCTGCCTACTGCGGTGGAGGTGTTAGTTCCCCCCGCAAGGTGGGTCACAGCCTCACGGAACAAGGTCGTCCCGTCAGTGGCGTGATGGTGGGTCGTTCCGCCAGTGTCACCGGCGACGAAGCCGGTGCAAGTCGCAGCCTCACGGGCGATCAGTACCTCGGTTCTGATCCCCTCCCCGAAGGCCGTCCGGCCGCCAAAGTCGGTTTGTCCGGCACCCTGTCGGGTACTGGAGTGACTGGAACTTTGGTGGGTCGCTCCTCCCAGGTCACCGGTAATGAATTCGGCTCCTGCCACCGTGTGACAGGTGATCAATACATCAGTGCTGAGCAGGTCAATTCCTTTTGCGGCGGCAAGCCTGAGCCTGAAGCTGCCAAAGTTGGTTTCAGCGTCACCAACCGCAACCAGGTGGTGAGCGGAACCCGCACCGGCCGTTCGGAGCACGTCACAGGTGACGAGCCCGGTAGCTGCCAGGCCGTAACGGGAACTCCTTATGCAGGCCTCGAGCAGGCCGGCCAAAACTGCGGCACTCCCGCAGTCCAAGCCATTCGTGAACGCACCCCTGTGCGTCCCGGAACCCCTTCCGCTGCGATGACTGGGATTCAACCCGGAGTCGGCGGTGTCATGACTGGGGATAAACGCGGCGCTTGTGAAGCGGTGACCGGCACTCCTTATGTCGGCGCTGATCAGTTGGCCGCTGCCTGTGGCGCTGATGCCCCTGCCGGCACCGACACCCACGGTCAATCCCCTGAGGGTGCTGCCTGGACCCGTTTCAGTGTTGTTTCTCCCGCCCGCGCTGCTCAGCAGCAGCGTGATGCACGCTCCGGTGTAACCGGCACGTCTTACGAGGAGGGGAATCGCATCACCGGCCCTTTTGACATGGCTGGCGGCAAGGTGACCGGTACCGAGCAATTTCGCTTCGATAACCGCGAGTTCCAAAACCGCCAGCAACAACGTCAGTTCCAGCCCACCGTTGCTGTCGTCAGTGAGCCCACTGACAAGCCCGCATCGCGGGTCACCGGTGAAGGCTCTTCCACCAAGATCACAGGCGATGACTGGGATCGTGGGGAGCATGTGACCGGTACAGAGGGTGCATCGGCGCGCCGTCGCAATCCCAGCCGACCTGGTCCGATGAGTGCCATGTCCTCTTTTGAGCGCAAGCGCAATGAAGAGACCGAATGGCCTGTTAGTCGGGTCACTGGTTCCAGCGGTAACACCGAGAAGGGGTCCCTGATCACCGTCTCCGGCGGCGCACGGGGCTGATTCATTGATGGTTCGCTCCAAGCCTTTCCGTGGCGGGCGACCTCAGGCCCCCTCGGCTCCAACCCGTCTCCAGCTTCAGCAGCTGGCCAACATCACTGATCCTGCAGAGATGGCTCCGGATATGGAGTCGTCGACCCGCCAGGCTGCTTTGCAAAGGCGTCGTGCCTTAACAACCTCTGGCAAAGCAGCGCAATTGGATCGTGGTTCGGTCGCTGCAGGCCGGATTCGCTCCAGCAACGACGCTCAGCGTCCTGCTCCCTCCCAGCCCGGTTGGGTGCGGCGCGAGAAAGCAGCCACCCGGGCTGTTCCTTTCAATCTGAGTCGTAGCTCACTGCCGATCACCCATCGGCGTCATCCGCTCACGGATGCAGCGGCCAATGACCGTCTGCAGGCCTATGAGGAAGAGATCAAGGGACGTTTCGATCGGATCGTTCCCCTGCTTCAGCAGGTTTCAGCGTTGCAGCATGAAACCGATTTCATTCCCCAGGCCCAACGGCTTTGCAGGTCAGAACTCGGTTTCGACTTGCCGGATCACATCCTTCAGAGGGCTTGGGTGCGTCCTCTCGACATGCGCGCCCTGTTCGCGTGGTGTGTTTTTGAAAGCCATCGCTTGTTCAGCGACCGCTTTTTCCAGGACGACCCCCTGAGTGGAGCCACTGGCAGTGATGCCTCCAGAGAGTTTGAACAGTTCCTGCTCGACTGCGGCATTCATCTTCTTGATCTGACCCCCTGTGCTGACGGGCGCCTTGCGCACACCGTGGCCTACGCCCTGCGCATTCCCTTCAGCGCTGTGCGTCGACGCTCCCATGCCGGCGCCATGTTTGATGTGGAAAACACGGTGAATCGTTGGGTCAAAACAGAGCATCGCCGTTATCGCGAAGGCGCTCCGAATCCCTCCACTGAACCAACCCGCTATCTGAAGGTGGTGACTTACCACTTCAGTTCCCTCGACCCCTCCCACCAGGGCTGCGCTGCCCATGGCAGCAACGATGAATTGGCGGCTTCGGCTGGTCATCAGCGACTGCTGGATTTCCGTGAGTCGGTGGAAAACAGCTTCTGCTGCGGTGCTTCCGTTGATCTTCTTTTGATCGGCCTCGACACCGATACCGATGCGATCCGTGTTCATCCCCCGAGCCGTGACAGCGAAATGGTGCTCGACCGTTGGCTTTGCGCCAGGGAACTGCATGCAGCCACGGCATCCATGACTGCCGATCAGGCCATGGCTCAAATTGCTGAAGCCGTCGAAAGCTCCGCACCTGCCCCCATGGATGCGGGGATGGTGGCCTTCCTGACCCGATTGATCGCCAACAACATCTCCCAGATCGATTACGTGCAGGATCTGCACGGTGGTCCCTATCCGGATGCTGGCCACGCGGAGCGTTTCATCGGCGTTGGTATCGGTTTCAAGGAGGTGCATCTGCGCAACCTCACCTACTTCGCCCACCTCGACACGGTTGAGGAGGGAGCTCCTGATCTCGATGTGGGGGTCAAAATTTTCAAGGGCCTGAATGTGGCGCGTGATCTTCCGATTCCGATCGTGGTGCGTTTCGACTACTCAGGCCGTGTCCCAGGAGCCCGAGAACGGGCCATCGCTGATTGCCAACGGGTGAATCAGGCCATCGCCGATCGCTATGCAGCTCTCGTTAACGAGGGTTTGCTCCACACTTGTCTCACCATTCGCGACCGTAACCAGACGGCTCCGGCCGAGGTCGTCGGTTCCACGCTCGACCCGCAACTTCCGGAGGCTCACTGATCATGCTCATCGTCAAGGTCATCAAGCCGCTCGTCTCCACCAACCGGATCCCCGATTTCGAGCACAAACATCTCCAAGTGGTTCTCGATGGCAGCACCAAGAAGGTGGCCGTCGACGCTGTCGGTGCGAAACCTGGCGACTGGGTGATCTGCGTCAGTAGCTCAGCGGCCCGTGAAGCTGCTGGAAGCAAGTCGTACCCAAGTGACCTCACCATTGTGGGGATCATTGATCACTGGGAGCCCGATCCGCCGAAGACTGCGGCGCCCTCTCCTTCGCCCAGCCCTAGCAGCAAGCCTGCAGGAGGCAAAGCCAGCTGATGGAAATCATGCAGGTGATGGGCACGTTGATCTGCTCCTACAGGGTTGCAGGGCTTGATCACATGCATCTGCGCATTCTGCGCAACAACAAGGGCAAGAAGCTGGTGGCCGTCGATCCCGTTGGTGCCCGTGAGGGCAACTGGGTGTTCACCGCCAGCGGTTCGGCGGCACGGCATGCCTGCCCTGACAACACCGTCCTCACCGATCTGACCATCGGTGGAATTATCGATTTCTGGAATCCGGACGGATAGGGACCACCCATCTCCCTCCGCCGTTTCCGTTCCGTTTCCACACCTTCACAGCCATGGCTACTCCTTCCCCCACTCCCCGTCGTCGCACCACCCGCACCTCTGCTGCGGCGAACAAGACCGTGGATGTGAAGCCAGTGGCCAGCACTTCTGCAGCAGCATCCACCCCCGCCAAAGCTGCTCCTGCAACAACAACTTCTCGCGCGACCACGACGACGCGCCGCAGCAGTGGATCCAGCACGGGTTCAGGTGGCAGATCGGCGGTGGCTAAACCCGCTGCGACGCCTTCCCCCAAAGTCCCCGGTGTGGCCTTGGGCTTGATCGAAACCCGCGGGATGGTTCCTGCCATTGAGGCAGCCGATGCGATGACCAAGGCTGCGGAAGTCACCCTGATCTGCCGTGAATATGTGGGTGGTGGTTACGTCACGGTGATGGTGCGCGGTGAAACCGGTGCCGTGAATGCCGCTGTGCGTGCCGGTGCTGATGCATGCGAGCGGGTCGGTGACGGCCTCGTTGCTGCTCACATCATTGCCCGCCCCCACAACGAAGTGGAACCGGTGTTGGCCGGTAGTGGTGCAGCTCGCCGTAGCTGAGGGACAAAAAGCCACCTCATTGCCGTTCACAAAGAGCTCTTTTGCTGATGACCGGCTCTTAGATTCGCCGGCCATCTAGCGACCAGCTCGATCATCTTCCCGCTCGCTGTTTTGACTCCGGAGCTTTCGCTACCTCAGCAGACCGCCTGGTTGATCCCGCTCTACGGGTTCATCGGGATGTTGGTCTCTTTGCCGTGGGCTTGTGGCTGGTTCCGGCGTGATGCGCATCGACCGGCGGCGTATCTGAATATTTTCCTGACCCTGGTGGCCTTCGTTCACGGAAGCCTGATCCTGCAGGAGGTGTACCAATCAGGGCCAGTGGATTTGGCCTTTCCCTGGCTCACTGTGGCCGACCTGGAGCTGGATATCAGCTTCAGCCTTTCGCTCACCAATCTGGTGGCCCTCGAGTTGATTACGGGCCTCAGCCTGCTGTCTCAGGTGTATTCCCTGGGATACATGGATAAGGAATGGGCGTTGGCCCGTTTCTTTGCGCTGCTCGGGTTCTTTGAGGGGGCGATGAGCGGCGTTGTGCTCAGCGACTCCCTGTTCCAAAGCTATTTCCTGCTGGAGATGCTGACGCTCTCCACCTATCTGTTGGTGGGCTTCTGGTATGCCCAACCCCTTGTGGTGACCGCCGCACGGGATGCCTTCCTCACCAAGCGCGTTGGAGATGTGCTGCTGCTGATGGGTGTGGTGGCGCTCTGCAGCTACTCCGGCGTGATGGGGTTCAACGATCTCTATGCCTGGGCCGCCCAGGACACCCTCTCCCCGCTGGCGGCGACGTTGTTAGGCCTGGGTCTGGTCGCAGGCCCCACGGGCAAATGTGCCCAGTTCCCCATGCACCTCTGGCTGGACGAAGCCATGGAGGGCCCGAATCCCGCCTCGATTCTCCGCAATTCGGTTGTGGTGACCTGCGGCGCGATTGTGCTGTTGAAGGTGATGCCGATCCTGCAGCTCTCTCCCATCGCTATCGGCGTGATGCTCGTGATCGGCAGCATTAGTGCGATCGGTGGCTCCCTGGTGGCCCTGGCCCAGGTCGACATCAAACGAACGCTGTCGTACTCCACCACTGCTCATATGGGTCTGGTCTTCATCGCCATTGCGCTGCAGATCCCGGTGCTGGCCCTGTTGCTCCTGTTCACCCATGCCGTCTCCAAAGCTCTGCTGTCGATGAGCATTGGTGGGGTGATTGCTTCCACCAACTGCCAGGACATCACGGAGCTGGGTGGTCTGGGCAGCCGGATGCCTGCCACCACCACAGCCTTCCTGGTGGGGGGTGCCGGCCTGGTCGGGTTCCTGCCTCTGGGTGGTTTCCTGGCGCTTGCTCAGTCGATCGAGTTGCTGAGCGTGCGCTCCGTGCCGTTCATGGCTGTGTTCTTGCTCACCAATGCCCTCACTGCCGTTGGGCTGGTGCGGCTGTTCCGCCATGTGTTCATGGGTAATGCATTGATCAAGTCCCGCCGGGCTGCTGAGGTCAACTGGCAGATGGCCCTGCCGATGGTGGCGCTCACCGTGATTGTGCTGATCACGCCGCTGCTGCTGGTGCGGCTTGAGTCTCTCGATGGTTTGCTGGCCTTCCCCCTCTGGGCAGCAGCGCTTGTGGTGGGAAGCGGCCTGCTGGGACTGCTGGCCGGCGCGGTGCTCCCCTTGAGCAAGGCCTGGTCCCGTTCGCTCAATCCTCTGCTGCGCTGGTGGCAAGACCTCTTGGCCTACGACTTTTATACAGAGCGCTTCTATCGCCTCACCATCGTCAATGTGGTGGCTGGCTTCTCCCGGCTCGCCTCCTGGTTCGACCGAAATGTTGTAGATGGGCTGCTCAATGGGGTGGCTCGTTTCTCCATGGCCAGCGCCGACAGCCTCAAGCTCAGCGTCAGCGGCCAGAGCCAGTCCTATGTGCTCACGGTGCTTCTGGCCATCGTTCTCTTCCTCACCGCGGTGAGCTGGTTCCTCACCTGATCGCCTCGAGATGCTGCTTTCCCTTCTCCTCCTGATCCCCTTCCTAGGGGCCCTCGTGTTGATCCTTTGGCCAGGATCGCCATCGAGCGCACGCTTGCGTGATGTCTCCATCGTTGTGCTGGTGGTTCAGTGCCTGGTGAGCTTTGCGCTGCTGTTGCCCTTTGACGCAGCCGATGCCGGCCTGCAGCTGGTGGAACAAGCCCGCTGGGTGCATGCCATTGGCCTGGATTACGCCCTGGCGCTGGATGGCCTGTCACTGCCTCTGGTTCTGATGAATGGGGTGCTTTGCCTGGTGGCCGCCATCGCGTCTCGCACGATCGAGAACCGCCCCCGTGTGTATTTCGCCCTGTTGTTGGTGATCTCCGGCGCCGTCAATGGAGCCTTCCTGGCCCAGAACCTGCTGCTCTTCTTCCTGTTCTACGAATTGGAACTCATCCCGCTGTGGATGCTGATCGCGGTTTGGGGCGGTGCCAATCGTGCCTATGCCGCCACCAAGTTTTTGATCGTGACGGCGGTCTCAGGGGTTCTGATCTTGGGGGCTTTCCTCGGCATCGCCCTGGTCACCGGGACCATGGACTTCAGCCTTCGCCCCATCCTGGCTGGTGAATTGGGCATGACGGCCCAGCTGATTCTCATGGGGGCTCTGCTGATCGGCTTTGGCATCAAAATTCCCCTCTTCCCTTTCCACACATGGCTTCCGGATGCCCACACCGAGGCGTCAACGCCGGTGTCGGTTCTCCTGGCTGGCGTTCTCCTGAAGCTTGGAACTTACGGTCTGCTCCGCTTCTGCCTCGGCTTGTTCCCGGAAGCCTGGCAGGTGGCTGCTCCATGGTTAGCGGGATGGGCTGCAATTTCCGTGCTTTACGGATCCCTGGCGGCGATCGCCCAGACCGACATGAAGCGAATGGTGGCTTACAGCTCCGTGGGCCACATGGGATATGTGCTGCTTGCCGCCGCCGCAGCCACACCGCTTGGCCTGATGGGTGCTCTCTTCCAGATGGTCAGCCATGGGCTGATCTCTGGGGTGCTGTTCCTCGTGGTGGGTGTCGTCTACGCCCAAACCGGGACCCGCGACCTCAATGTTCTCCGTGGCCTGTTGAATCCCCAGCGCGGCCTGCCCCTTACCGGATCACTGATGATCATTGGCGTTATGGCGAGCGCCGGAATTCCGGGGATGGCGGGCTTCATCTCCGAATTCCTGATTTTCCGCGGCAGTCTCCAACCTTTCCCCCTGGCCACGTTGCTGTCGATGGTGGGATCAGGCCTAACGGCTGTGTATTTCCTGTTGCTGGTCAACCGTGCCTTCTTCGGTCGCCTAGCGATTGCCCCCGGCGAGGTCGTGAATCCCCGTATCCTCAACCCCGTGGCGTTGCGGGAGCAGTTTCCGGCCATCGCCCTGAGCCTTGGTGTGCTGGTGCTTGGCCTTGCTCCTGAGCTGCTTTCGAACCTCAGTGAAGCGGCGACAACGGGCCTCAGCCTGATCACCGGAGATCTGTCATGACCCCGACATCCGTGTCCCCCGTTCAGCCCCCGGTTTTACCGGCTCAGGAGGAGCTGATCCGCCGGCTGCTCAGCGATACGCCTCTGCTCAAAGACACCCCCGATCATCTGCTTCAGGTGGTCAATGTCTTGGAGAGCTACGGCCTGGTTCTCGATGCTTACAGCAAGAACTTGGTGGACCAGGGCGAGAAGCAGATGCTCAACCCCTTCCCGGTGTTCCGCTTTTTCCATGAGGGGTTCAGCGTCAAGCGCCTCTGGAAGCACCTGTTGGGTGACCGGATCAATTTTGAGTACGCCGAGTACTGCCAGAAGGCGATGTTCTGGCACGGCACCGGAGGGCTTGATGCCTACCTGGACACGCCCGAATTTGCAGAGGCCTGCCAGCGGGTGATCAAGCGCAAGTCGGCTCGAGATCCGCTACTTGCTCTGAACAACCGCCTCTATCCCGACTTCGCGCCTGAGGCCATTCGCTCGCTCACCACGATCTACTGCCTCGGCTTGTTTTGGCGGGTGATGAGTGACATCTTCATCGACCTGGCGCGCCGTTATGCGATTAAGGAAGTCACCTGCGTCAACGATGTGGTGCATCACATCCGTGACGGTTTGGTGGCGGCTGCGGGAAGCCCGATTGAATACAAGGTGTCGATCGGCGGTGAAGAGATCTGGGTGTTGCCGCCCGAAGCCGGCCTCACCTTCCTGATGGATGTGGCGGTGCCCTACGTGGAGGCTGTCTTCTTCCGAGGCATGCCCTTCTTGGGAACGGTGTCGTACAACGCCCAGGCACGTCAGATCTCACCAGACATCAGTGATTTCAAGTACGGCGCCCTTTACGCCGATCCGATTCCGAGCATGGGTGCGGGGATTCCCCCCAGCCTCTGCATGCAGGACATGTACCGCCATCTGCCTGAGGAACTAAGCCTCTGGTACGACGACCACGGTCGGGGGCAGACCGATGTGCATGTGCAAATCTGCGTCAGCTTCCAGAAGTCGATGTTCTGCGTCACCAATGCCGCCATCGCTGGAACGATGCCCCATCCGCTCGACAGCGATGATCCCGAGCAGCAGGCGGCCAATCGGGCCTATGCGGAGTCCTGGGCCGGGCGCTTGATGGGCTGCCAGCGGGTGGCGCTCCTCTAGGTTTTCAACAGGTTTAGGTTGATCGGGGGGCTCTGATGAATCAGTGGCAGGAGCGGAAACGACCCGTGTGCCTCGAATGTCGCTTTGAGTTCGACAGCTACGACGCCACCCGTGATTTCCTTGACAAGCTTGGCGAGCACAGCGAGGCAACCCAACGCTTCCCCGACATCAGCTTCGGGCGCACCTACGTGAACATCACCCTTCGTCCTGAAGAAGACAGCCCCGATGCACAGCTGAGCGAGGCCGATCGCGCCTTTGCCGCTGAGATCGATGCCCTCCTCCGTTGATCTGGCATCGGCCTATGCCGATTCCGGGGTGGCTGAGGTGTTGGACCAACTCGATCAAGAGCTGATCGGACTAGCCCCTGTTAAGACGCGGATCCGTGAGATCGCTGCCCTGCTCCTGGTGGATCAGGCTCGACAGCAATTGGATCTGCCCAGCACCGCGCCGAGTTTGCACATGTCGTTCACCGGGCACCCCGGCACCGGCAAGACCACTGTGGCGCAGCGGATGTCGCAAATCCTGCACCGCCTGGGCTACCTGCGCAAAGGCCATGTGGTCACGGCCAGCCGTGACGATCTGGTGGGTCAGTACGTGGGCCATACCGCCCCTAAAACCAAAGAGATGCTCAAGCGGGCCCAGGGCGGTGTGCTGTTTATCGATGAGGCCTACTACCTCTACAAACCGGATAACGAACGCGACTACGGCGCCGAGGCGATTGAAATTCTGCTGCAGGAGATGGAGAGCCGGCGCAGCGACGTGGTGGTGATCTTTGCGGGTTACAAAGATCGGATGGAGACGTTCTATAGCTCCAATCCCGGACTGTCCTCACGGGTGGCCCATCATCTGGATTTTCCGGATTACAGCGACGACGAGCTGATGGCGATCGCAGGCTTGCTTCTGGATGAACAGCATTACCAATTCAGCGCTGAGGCCGAAACAGCTTTCTGGGACTACGTGTCGCGCCGGCGTCAACTGCCCTTTTTTGCCAATGCGCGCTCGATACGCAATGCCTTGGATCGGGCCCGTCTTCGTCAGGCCAACCGTTTGTTTTCGCGGATGGGGGAGTCCCTGACCAGGCTGGATCTCACCACGATTGAGGCGGCAGATATCCGGGCCAGTCGTGTGTTCAATGGCGAGGTGGAGGGCCACCATCCGGGGAAACATGAAGCCTGATCAATTGAGCCATGCAGAGGCCAATGAGCAGGCCTGCCGCGCCGTGCCCCTGCAGTAGGGCGAGCCCCAGCACCAGAACAGCCAACGGCGCAGGAAGCACGTAGCGGTACAAGGCACCGGTGAGTGCTCCGCACCAGCTGCCAAGACTTCCCAGATCCGGGAGGAGCAGATGCAGCCCCATCCCGATCGCGCAGGCGACCAGGAACAGGGGAAAAAACACCCCCCCGCGCCAACCGGTTTCCAGACACAGGCCCAGCATCAGCAGTTTCACCATCGCGGAGAGCAGTAGGAGCCAGGCCTCATTCGAGTTCTGGCCTTCCAGCAGGGGCCGCATCTGGTCTTCTCCTGCGAAGGGAACCAATGGCAGCCAATGCATGCAGGCCCCCAGCAGTAAACCGGTCAGCAGCGGCCACCAAGGACAGTGGGCCATGAGTTGGCGACGCTTGAGCCAGCCTTGCCAGCGCAGCAGCAGCCAACCCAGCCCGCAGCCGATTACTCCACCCAGTGCGCCTGCGCTCAGGGTGCCGAGGTCTTCCCCCAGAGTGCTGGGCCAGATGTAGGGGAGCCGTTGGAGCGATCCGCCGCTGGCGGCACCGATGCCATGAAATGCAGCAAAACCAGCCAGGCCGCCGAGGCTTCCAGGCAGCCAGCGGTCGAGGTAAGTCTGTTTTCTGTTCGGTTGGGGGGCTTCGCCAACAACAGCACCCCCCAGCAGTGGCGCCCCGAACATCCCGAGGCTTCCCGCCACCGTTGCAGCCTGGAGTTTCTGGTCTCGCCCGCGCCAAATCCTTTGGCTGATCAGTGCGGCCATGCGGCTCATTAGGGCCTCCGGCCCGACGGCACCTCCACCGATCTGGGCCAAGGTCGCTCCAAGAAGACCACGGCCTTCATCGCGCTTCGGAGCCTGGTCCGGATGATTCAGATCGTTCAGGGTCTCCCTGAGCTCAGGCAGCAATGTGGTGGGGCCTGGTCGATGCAGCAGCGACAAGATCAAGCCGCAGCCGCCGCAGATGAGCAGCGACCAGCCCAGGGGCAGGCCGCGGTCCAACCCTTCCAGGATTGGGTCTCCCCAGAGCATCCGGCTCAAGCTGTCGATCCAGCCCATACCAAGAGCGACACCGGCGCCGCTCAAGGCTCCGGTGAGCAGAGCCATCAGGCTGAGTCGAAAGGGAGTCACCAGTGCGGGTCGGTGGCGAAGTCAACGGAGAGTTTCGCTGATTTCGAAGCGGGCACGGTGCTGATGCAGGCGCGCACCACCTTTCCATTCACCTCGATTTCGCAAGCCCCACAGCTGCCCCCTAGGCAGCCGGTGGGAATGTTGATGCCTGCTCCATTGGCGGCCACCAACCAGTCGTCACCGATGCGTTCCTGAGTTGTGCGGCCATCGGGCCAGCGCACGGGGATCGAGGTCATGGCTGGAGCAATGGTGCAAGGTTCACATGCTGCTCGAAGGCGTCGGCCAATCGATCCAGCAAAAGGTCACGGTGCACGCTGTGGTTTTTGGGCTCGTTGGGCAACGGCTGGAGACCACGCTGCCGGCGAAGGCTGTTGAGCCAGGCTCGTCTCCAAGGGCCATTGTCGAGAAGACCGTGTAGGTAGGTGCCCACCACGCTCGATTCCTTCGGGCCGGGAGTCCACCAACCCAAGCCAGGGTCGCTGCTCAGCGGCTGAAGACCGGGGTCTGGGATGGTGGTTCCGTAATGCAGTTCAAATCCCGTCAGCTGCGTGTCCATGGGCCAAAGGCTTTGGATGCTGCGCTGGCGCAGGCTTTTCGTGCCGGTGAACGTGGTCGCCAAGGGCAGGAGTCCCAATCCGCTCTGTAGCCCCATCTGATCCATGCCCTCGAGCCCCTCAGGATCGTTCAATGTTTGGCCCAGCATCTGCATTCCGCCGCAGATGCCCAGGACGGAGCCACCAGCGCGGGCGTAAGTCTTGAGTTGGTCGCCGAGTCCGCTGTTGGTCAACGCCTCCAGATCGCGCAGCGTCTGTTTGCTTCCCGGAAGAATCACCGCATTGGGCTCTCCCAGGGGTTCACCGGGCTGAATCCAGCGCAGCCTCACGCTGGGTTCGGCCTCCAGAGGATCGAGGTCGGAGAAATTGCTGATGGAGGGCAGCCGCAGCACAGCGATCTCCAGATCGGTGGTCCCGCGGGTGGGTTTGCGTTCCAGCAGATCGAGGGAGTCTTCTGGCGGGAACAGATCGTTGAGCCAGGGCATCACCCCCAGCACTGGAACCCCTGTGTTGGCCTCCATCCAGCTTCGACCCTCATCAAAAAGCTCTCGACGGCCGCGGAAGCGGTTGATCAGGATGCCCTTGATCAGGGGGCGCTCCACCGGTCGCAGTAGGGCGAGCGTGCCGACGACCTGGGCAAAAACTCCGCCGCGCTCAATGTCGGCCACCAGCAGGCAGTTGGCCCTTAGGTACTGGGCCAGGCGCAGGTTGGTGAGGTCGCGGCGCTGCAGATTGACCTCCACAGGGCTTCCCGCCCCCTCCAGCACCAGCCGACCCTGGGGCCATTGCTGCTGGAGCTGCATCAGCCCGGTCCGGATGGCCTGCCAACCCGGTCGGAACCAGTCGCGGTAGTAGTGCTCTGCGCGGGCTGTCCCCACGCTCCGGCCCCCATGGATCACCTCACTGGTGCTGTCTCCCCGGGGTTTGAGCAGCACTGGATTCATGGCGCAGCAGGGCTCAAGACCGGCCGCCCAGGCCTGCATGGCCTGGGAGTAGGCCATCTCCCCGCCATCGGCATCCACCCAGGCGTTGTTGCTCATGTTTTGCCCCTTGAAGGGCAGCGCCTGCTCTCCCCGTCGTTGGAGCACCCGGCATAACGCCGCCGTCATCAGTGATTTGCCAGCCCCGCTTGAGGTGCCAAGCACCATGAGAGGGCGAGGAGTGGTTTGCATTACAACGGCCAGTGCCGACGCAGGCTGTGACGCAGTCGATCCAGCACTGGGATCTGACGCTGCAGGATTGCAGGATCTTCATCCAGAAGCTGGCGACCCAGGGGGGTGAGCCTGAAGCGGCTGGTCAGCCCCTGCCCATCCACTTCCCGGCGCAGCACGCCCACACTGATCAGCCAACGGAGATCGTCTTCGAGGGCCTCGCTGTTGCGGAACCAGCGCTCCTTGCGGCTGTAGCGTCCCGGCTCGCTCCAGAGGTCGCCAGCATCCAAGCCTTGCTGCTGAAGATCTCGGTAGAGGGCCTCCGAGAAGGGCAGACATCCCATCGCCCTGCAGGCCCGGTCGCGGCTGCGTTGATCCAGCAGGTCTGTGGGGTGAGCGATGGCGAAGCCTCCCGTCCCTGGCAGCCTAAGGAGCGTTGTTCTGTGGTGTGTTTCCGTGCTCTTGCTTGCTTCCGCCTCGCCGGCGCGTCGCCGCTTGCTGGAGCAGGCGGGAGTTCCGCATCGGGTGCGCGTCAGCGGTGTGGATGAGGCGCAGATCCACCATTCAGATCCAGCAGAGCTGGTGAAATTGCTGGCTCAGGCCAAGGCTGAGGCGGTGGCTCAGGCGCTTGATCCTGTTGGCGATGCCGAGATCACAGCGGTGCTGGGATGCGACTCCGTGCTCAGTTTTGGGGGACAGGTGTTCGGTAAACCCACGGGGCGAGGCGAAGCGATCGAGCGTTGGCAGCGGATGGCTGGTGGTTGTGGATCCCTGCTGACGGGCCATTGCCTGATGCGTCGTGGTCAGGCTGACGTGCTGGCGTGTGTGGAGACAATTGTGCGGTTTTCGCCGCTGAATCAGGCCGAGATCGAGGCTTATGTGGCCAGTGGAGAACCTCTGCAATGTGCCGGTGGTTTTGCCCTCGAGGGCCGCGGCGGACTGTGTATTGATGGCTTGGAGGGTTGTTATTCGAACGTGATCGGCCTCAGCCTTCCTTGGCTCCGAACAGTCTTGGGACAACAGCTGGCGTAGTGCGCATCATGGGGTTTCACTGAGTTGTTGCCCGTGGTGCGTTGGTTCCGGCGGCTGATCACTGTCGGATTGGCTTTGGTGCTGGCACTGCTGATCGGCCCTGTGGCCAGTCGAGCCTCCTTGATGGATTTGATGCCGCAGCTGGAAGGCCAGGGTTCGGTCGAGGAGCAGCTCAACCAAACCTTGGAAGGCAAGTTTGAGCTCGCCAAAGTTCGCATTCTTGGAGTGCCGGCGATCAGTGTCGCCAGCCCGGTTCCTCTCGGTGATCGCACCACCATCGCGGCATCCACACGAGCTCGGGTGATTCAAGGCAACCTTCGGGCCCTGTATGACCCCAATCAGCTGTGCAGTTTCAGTGAGCGCGTCAGCGAATGGATGCTGGATTCTCTCCTTCAGGTTGAAGATCAGATCTGCAGTGCCGGTCAGCGTTATGGCTTGGTCCGCTCGGGTGATCCTCTGAAGCTGGTGGTGCTGCGCGAAGGTCGAGGACCCTATGAACTGGCTGCGCTGCTGCCAGGTCGGGATCAGCCGTTCCCGTTGCTGACGGTCACCACCGCTGATGCCGAGATCAATGGTGCCAAGGAGCTGGCACTGGCTCAGGCCTGGCGCGCGCGTTTGGAGCAACGGTTGAACCATGCCCGAAGGGTGTATGCGCCGGCTCAGTTGATCCGACGCTTCCGCATGGCATTGGTGCTGGAGCTGCTGTTGGGACTGCTGGTGGTGGCCACCACAATCCTTTGGAACCGGATGCGGCAAAGGATTACGCGCCTGCAGCGGGAACTCTTGGAGAAGCGGCAGCGGTTAAAGCGGGTGGAGATTCGCCTGCATGCCGAGCAGGCGCTCACAATCGCTTTGCTGATGCTGATCATCACCGAATTGGTGTTGATGCTGGCGTTGGGCGTCAGTGCGATCCCCGGTCAGGTTCCTTTGGGGATTGATTTGATGCTTCAGCCCTCCTTGGCGGTCGCCAAGCTCCTGGTCCTCACCTTGGCCACATTCCTGCTGCGCAGCCTCAGCATGTTTCTGCTGCGGCAGTGGATGGCCGATGTGGATGTGCCGCCGCAGGAGCAGGCCCGCCGTCAGCAGCGCTATCGGAGTTTGGTGCGGGTCATCCATCGCCTGATTGATGTGATGGGGGTGTTGTTGGTGAGCCTTTGGATCGTGCTGGATATTCCCGGTGTTCGCTCCACGTCGGCATCGCTGTTACTCGCTGGAGGTGCACTGCTGGGTGCACTGGCGTTCGTGTTTCAGGGCGTTTTGCGTGATTTTTCGGCTGGCCTATTGATGCTGCTGGAGGACCGCTGTGCCATCGGCGATTGGGTGGAGGTGGATGGCATCGATGGGGAAGTGATCGATGTTGGCCTGTTTGGCACCCAGATCCGCTGCCTGGATCAGCGGGTCAACATCCTCAACAACGCATCCATCCTGCAGATGCGCAATCACACCAAGCTGCGATCCGGCAGCTTGGTGACGTTGTTGATTTCACATCGACAGCCTGATCTGGAAGTGGTGTACCGCGTTCTCGACGCTGAGATTGACGCCTTCCGTCACGACCCAGTCTGGGGCAGTCGGTTGATCAGTGAGCCGGTGCTGCGGGGGGTGAAGCGCACCTCTGCCCTCGGCGTGCACATGCAGGTGTTGTTGATCACCAAAGCAGGAGAGCAGTGGACCACTGAGCGTGAATTCCAACGCCGTGCCCTCCGGTCCTTGCATCGCCGTGGGGTCCTCTTAGCGGACGGTTTGGACCTTGCCGCTTCAAGAGTTGTTGATCCCGGTACGCGTTAGTCCCATGCTTCAGCTGGCTTGGGTCGGTGACCAGAGCTTGCACCGCTTCTCTAGGTCTCACCTTGCTGTCGCTGCATCCTGCTTTATTGATGCCCTAAGAGCGTGGACTGGGCGCTCAGCATTGGATTGCTATCACATGAATATCTCTGCATTATTGCGATGAAGATTTCCTGGATTGTCCTATTGCTTGCTTCGCTGATGGCTGCTTGCAGTGGCGAAGGTCTGTCTCCCGAGCGCAAAGCTTGTTTGGAGAATGCCAAAACAGAGGCAGAGCGGATTGCATGCAACAACGCTGAAGCGATTAGGTCGGACCGCGAGGCTCAATCCGAGTGATTGATCCGCTCCCCCACCTGGGTAGTACTCAACATCCTTGCCATTGCTGACGGGATGTTGAGTACTGGTCTGGTCAGCCACTGCCCCTCGTTGGAGTGCTGAGGTTGAGCCCTAAAAAGCCACAGAAGACTGGGCTACGGCTGACAATAGGGAGCTGATTGCAGTGTTGCCTCCAACGCAAATCGCTCCCATGAGCATCCCGAAGTAAAAGAGCTTGACGTACCCGAGACGTGTCTCGGGCACCCAAACATCGCTTTCCTCTCTGGGCATTAGCCCATTCCGATCTGAGAAAGGATTCCTTGACCAGTGAGCAGCTCAGTCCCTAAGCCAATGATGAATCCCATCATTGCGAGGCGACCGTTCCAGGTTTCAGCGAAAGAAGAGAAGCCGAACTTGCTGTCCATGGTGTTATTAAAAAACATAACAAACATACAAGTGATCTAGGACTTCTGGTGTACCAAATGCTGCAATCAGGCTACCAATCTCCACCCCTGCGTTGTTTTGAGCTGTCGGAGCAATGAGGCTCCGATCTCCGCTTGGGGCGTTGAGGTTGCAGTCCACCACGCCTCCATGTCCTTGCCGTGAAGTGCTGCGGTACTCATTGCGGGTCGGTGGTTCTGGTAACGGGTTGGCTAGCGCTAGATGCGGGCAAGGCGGGCGTAGCGCTGCATGTTTTCCAAGCAGTCCTTTCTTTCCGCCCCTCTTGCTACTCGCCCAAATAATGCAAGCGTCAGAACCCGCTCAGCAGAAGGTTCCTTGTGCCTGAGATCGCTTGCATGGCCAGCAGCAAGGCCACCAGCAGATTGCTGCTGATGTGAAGGCGTCGCGCAGTCACGGAATGACCAATTAAGGGCTGCAGCGCTGTAGAGCTCAGCAATAGGCCAGTGAGCAACAGGCCCATCCAGAAATGGGACTGCCAAAACAAGGGGCTCCAGGGAACATCGCTGAACCGTTCCACGGCAGGTTGTAGTCCCAGCAGAAGCAGGCCGCCCCCACTAGCGGCAGCCCACAGCAGGCGCTGCCAGACGATTCGGCTCGAGAGCAGGCGCCCAAAGCAGAACAGCACAGCGCTTCCAGTGAGCAGCAGACCTAGGGGATGGGTGGCCCAAAGGCTGTGGCTGAGGCCGATCAGCACCGCCATCAGCACTCCGCCGGTCACCCAGGCCCCATGCTGCGCATGCTCAACCGGCACGGTGTCGGCGATCGGGTTGATCTTCAATCGCTTTTCCCGCACCAGGATCCCCAGTCGGATCGTGGCCCCCACCACTGGGTAGACAAACAGGATCATCAGCACAGGATGGATCAGTCCCAGCCAGTCGTGGCTGGTGAGCGCTTGCAGTGCTAGGGGATCAGCCAAAAAAAAACGCAACCCTGAACCCAGGGTTGCGCATCGTGGGCCTGTGAACTGAGGATCTGGATCAGACCTTTCTGGAGTAGTACTCCACCACCAGCAGTTCGTTGATTTCCAGGGCAACCCACTCGCGTTCGCAGCGGGCGGTGACCTTGGCACTCAGCTTGGCTTTGTCGAGCTCCAGGTGCGTTGGCACGTTGGCAAGGCCGGGGAACTCGAGGTTGGCTTCAGCCAGCTTCTTGCTGCACTTGCGCTCGCGGATGGCGATCACGTCGCCAGGCTTGCACTGGTAGCTGGCGATGTCGGTCACACGACCGTTCACGGTGACGTGACCGTGGTTCACCAGCTGACGGGCGCCAGGCACGGTGGGACCAAAGCCGAGGCGGAAACAAACATTGTCGAGACGGTTCTCGAGCAGCTTGAGCAGGTTGGTTCCGGTGGAACCCTCCTGGGCGCGCGCTTTCTTCACGTAGCGCACGAGCTGACGCTCGGAGACGCCGTAGTTGAAGCGAAGCTTCTGCTTCTCTTCGAGACGGATCGCGTATTCAGAGCGCTTGCGACGGGCTTGGCCGTGCTGACCGGGGGGATAGGACCGTTTTGCGGCCTTCCGGGTGAGACCGGGGAGGTCTCCCAAGCGCCGCGTGATCCTCAGACGAGGGCCGCGGTAACGAGACATAAGTGGGAAGGTGTTTGTTGAGATCGTGCAGTTGTTGGGCATGCTGGAACCGAAACAGTCCCAGGCATCTCCCGCGATGCACGAATCGAGCACTCTATCTGGCGGACTCGCCGACCACCTGCGACGGGCGATCAATCAGGCTCTCGCTGCTGTTCTCCTGGCTGGCATCGCCTTCTATCGGCGCTTCATCTCCCCGATGATCGGGCCCCGTTGCCGCTTCACGCCCACCTGCAGTGCCTATGGCCTGGAGGCCATCCAGAAGCATGGTCCTTGGAAGGGAGGCTGGCTGACCGTGAAACGGCTGCTGCGGTGCCATCCCTTCACTCCCTGTGGATGTGATCCGGTGCCCGATTGATGCATGAGCTCACGCTGTTCAGCCGCACAGGATGCTGTCTGTGTGAAGGCCTGGAATCCCGCTTGCGCGCCCTCGATCTTGTGGGGATATCGATCACGTTGAAGGTGATTGATATCGATGCGCCAGAAACTCCCCAGGAACAAAGGGCGCGTTACGACCTCGAAGTGCCTGTGCTCGCGCTCGATGGTTGTGAGCTGCCCCGGGTTTCCCCGCGTCTTACTGGTGAGGGACTGTTGAATTGGTTGCAACGCTGCCTGTCCACGGCGCTCTGAACGGCTTAAAACTCCCTCAAGAACCGGGGAGAGGGGATGACTCAGGCGTTGCATGCCCTGTTGAGTGATGCAGGGATTGCGGTGCCGCAAGGCCTGGCCAATCCCACACTGGAAGCGATCACGACTGATTCACGCCGGGTTGGGCCGGGGAGTCTGTTTCTTGGGCTTCCAGGGGAGCAAGTCGATGGGGGGACGTTCTGGGCCCAAGCACTCGAGGCAGGTGCTGCCGCCGCGGTCATCGGACCTGGGGCTGCTGCAGCGCACCCTCCTGGAGCTGATGACCCTGTGGTGGTGATTGAAGAGCCGGTGGCGCGCCGGATCGGTGAGATTGCCGCTGCGTACTGGGATAACCCTTGCCGCCGGATGACCTTGATTGGTGTGACGGGCACCAATGGCAAAACGACCACGACCCATTTGATTGAGCATCTGGCCGCCTCGGCGGGCCAGCCCGTGGGCTTGTTCGGCACCTTGGTCAACCGCTGGCCCGGTCACAGCATCACGGCCACCCACACCACGGCATTTGCCGACCGTCTGCAGGGGCAACTCGCGGAGGCCGCATCTGCCGGCTGCGGCCTGGCCGCGATGGAAGTGAGTTCCCATGCCCTGGCGCAGCAGCGGGTGGCGGGCTGCCGCTTTGGCGGTGCCGTGTTCACCAACCTCACGCAGGACCACCTCGACTATCACGCCTCGATGGAGGACTACTTCGAGGCCAAGGCAACGCTTTTTGCCGATCCTTTGTTGCTCGATGGTGGGGGGCGCGCTGTCGTTAATAGCGATGATCCCTGGGGTGCGCGCTTGGCCGAACGCCTGGGCTCCGCTTGTTGGCGCAGCTCGCTGGAGGATCCATCGGCTGAACTGCACATGACCGACCTGCAGATGACGGGGGCTGGCGTGGAGGGACGCTTGATCAGCCCTGTGGGAGAGGGACGCTTCCGCTCGCCCCTGCTGGGACGCTTCAACCTGATGAACCTGCTTCAGGCGGTTGGGGTGCTGCTTCAGCAGCGGTTGCCCTTGCCGGTGTTGCTGGAGGCCATCGGCCGTTTCGGCGGTGTGCCTGGACGGATGGAGCGGGTGATCGTGGACGGGGTGAACGATGAAGTGCTGCCGCCGGTGTTGGTGGATTACGCCCATACCCCGGATGGCTTGGACAACGCTCTTTCAGCAGCACGTCCCTTCTGCACCGGCCGGCTGATCTGTGTGTTCGGTTGTGGTGGTGACCGGGATCGGGGCAAGCGTCCCCAAATGGCCGCGATTGCAGCCCGCCTGGCTGACCGCGTGGTGGTCACCTCCGACAACCCGCGAACGGAGGATCCTCAGCAGATCCTCGATGACGTGGTGGCGGGGATTCCGGACGGAATCGATCTCCTTGTGGAGGGCGATCGGGCCAGTGCGATCGCCTCAGCCATTGCAGAGGCTGAGGCCGATGATCTGGTGCTGGTGGCCGGCAAGGGGCACGAGGACTACCAGATTCTCGGCACCGAGAAGGTGCACTTTGACGACCGCGAGGAAGCGGAACAAGCCCTGCGCCAGAAGTTGCTCTGAAGCGGTTGCTGTGAAGCGATCAAAGGGCGCTGATCGCTGCCACCAGGGTGTTGATGTCGTCTGTTGTTGTACTGATGTGGGTGCAGGCGCGTAGGCAACTGGGGTCGGCTAAATCGCGAATCCAAAGCCCTTGGCCCCCCAACTGCTTCACATGCTCAGCGGGGGATACGTCGCCGTTGATCTGGAAGCTCACCAGTCCGCTGGCGGGCGCCGTTTCCAGCAGGGGTGTGACGTGGTTTAGCCCTTGGAGTGCCTGCCAGAGGTTTCCGCTGAGTTTTCGAATGCTGTCCCAGCGTTGGTCGGCTGACCCCTGTCGTTCCAGCAGTTCAAGGGAGCAGCGCAGGCCAGCCATCAGGGGCACGCAGCTGGTGGCCACTTCAAAGCGGCGGCTGTCGTGGTGAAACAGATCGCTGCCGTTCAGATCAGCCTTGCTTTCATCGCGCAGGCTGCGCCAGCCGATCACGGTCGGAGCGGCCTCGGCTACCACACGTTCTGAAAGTGCCACGCCTCCCAGGCCTTCGGGCCCGCAGGCCCACTTGTGCCCGGTGAAGGCATAGATATCGGCTGCGGCAGCAGCTTCTTCGACGGGAATCTGCCCGAAGCTTTGGGCGGCATCCACCAACAGAAAGGGTTGTTGTGGGTGTTGGTTGAGCTGTTCGGCGACGGCGGCAATCGGCATCACCTGTCCCGTGTTCCAGAGCAAATGGCTCAGCACCACCAGCCGGGTGCGAGGGGTGAGGGCGTGTGCAATCGCCTCAATCACGGCTGCATCGCAGTGGGCCTGATCACCACGCAGATGCTTCACCTTCAGCAGGTCAATGGCGAGGTTCTGGCGCCTGGCCAACTCAACGCAGGCGCTGACCACACCTGGGTGTTCGCAGTCGCTGATCAGCAGTCGGTCGTCTTCAGCGAAGGGCAGACCCCACAGCGGCAGCACGCAGCCGCTGGTGACGTTCTCGGTGAGGGCCAACCGATGGGCAGGGACGCCGCAGCACTGGGCCAGAAGGCGTCGGGTGCTGTTGACCTCCGAGGCGATGAAGGGCCAAACATCCGCTGTGAATGGCCCCAACTCCTGAATGCGTAACCAGCTCGCCGTGATGGCTTCCAGAGATGGGCTGGGCAACGGCCCCTGGCCGCCGTAGTTGAAGTACGTCTTGTTCTGCAGGGCAGGGCAGAGGTCGCGCATGGTTACGGCACTGACGAGAGCCGAAGGATGGGTGCCACCACGTTGGCAAGACCATCGGGTCGTAGCCAGGCGATAGACGCTGAGCCTGCTGCGTGATCGTGTCAGGGCTGGGTCAATGAATTCAGCACCACTTTTTTCGGAATTTTTTTTCCGCTGTTCGTTCCATCTGCCATCCAGACCAGCGTCGCCATTCGATCTCAGCTGCCGTCAGGCATTGATCGGCGAGCGATTCTTTTTGGTTCTTGGGTATGGCAAATCGGATGGGGCAAGCAGGACCAGCGTTCAACTCAATCTCCCGACATGAACCAACCCTGTCTTGCAGGTTGGTTACGTGATGGTTCTGTTTGATACCGAACGCAATCGATCAGTATTTCAACTCAGTTTGCATCGCAATCTTGTGGGCCTGGAAAGCTTCAGCTGGCCTTGAGGTACACCTTGCGACCTTTGGCGTCCACTTTGTATCGACCACCCCGAGGGCCGATGTGAATCACATCTTTTAGCAATGTGTTGATTGGGGTCGGTGGTTCCAAGCGTTCTGCTTCGACCACTGGAGATGCGGAAATATCTGAGGTCTGCGTTTGCAGGTGTGGCGCAGCTTTGAAAATATTGAGCCCGAGCTTGCGATACAGAAAATCTGCAATTCGCATAACGCATCACCAGAACTTCAAGTTTATTTTCCGGTGATGTCAAGTGTTCGTGGTGTTGCTTCTCTCAATCACACATCTTCAATGGGTTCAACCGTGCCTGTTCAAGGAATCGAGTCAGCTCGTTGGGACGTCTGGGAAGTGCTCGTTCATGCACTCGGGGCAGATGCCATGGCTGAAATTCAGTGTGCTGTGCTGCATCAGGAACCGTTCGATCGGTTGCCAGAATCCTTCGCTGTCGCGGATGGATTTGCAGTAGCTGCAGGTGGTGATCAAGCCCTGATGGTGATGCATCTGGCAGAACTCATCCATCAGGGCCAGTGAGCGGCGCCTGAGTTCCAAAAGAGTGGTGGCCTGATCAGCCAGGCCTTCCATCACCTTGTATTGCGAATTGGTGAGTGATTTGGGAATGCGATCAATCACGCAAAGCGTTCCGATGCGGTGATTGATATCGGTTTTGAGGGGGAATCCTGCGTAGAGGCGGATGTGGGGTTCTTCCTGAACGAGGGGGTTGTCGCGGAATTTCTCGTGAAACAGTGCGTCCTCAACAACTAGCGGTTTGGAATCGAGAATCGTATGGGCGCAAAAGGAGATGTCCCGGTCTGTTTCACTGGCTTCAAGTCCCACCTTTGATTTGAACCACTGACGTTTTTCGTCCACCAGAGAGATCAGGGCAATCGGCGACTGGCAAATCTCTGAGGCCATTCTGGTGATGTTGTCAAACGCCTTTTCAGGCTTTGTTCCCAGAATTCGATATTCACTGAGTGATCTCAGCCTGGCTGCTTCGTTGATCGGCTTGGGTGCTGTCCGCATTGGTTCAGCTCGCTAGGCATGCCTGTGGTCTAAGGCATTCATTTTTTATTTTCTGTAAATATGCAGTGCGATACTTTGCGCTTTGTTGATTTTAATTTGATCGATTAATTTAATTCGCAGGGCGGCCACTTGAGGCATCAAGGCTGCTGGCCATGCTTGACCGTTGAAGGGCATGGACTCCGACATATGACGACAACCGATTGGCTCTGGATTCTCCATCCCGCCTTGGCGGTTGTTCTGATGTAGCCCTTGATTGGAATGGTGGTGCGTCTGGCTTGGCAGACGCGTCAACGTCGTGTCGCACAGGTGAAGCACCCACCCTCGTGGGACGCAATCACAGTGATCTGGGCCGTTGGCCGGCGGTGCTGGTCGAGCCTCCCAGCTGCTTATCGTGCTTCTGGGGATGGGGGCGAGCCTCGTTGCCCTTTGGCGAAGTAAGGCGGCCGCTCTACGCCTCAGTTTCAATCTGATCTCCTGGATCGGTGTTTTGACCCTCGGAGCGCAGCCTGAGGTTTGGTGTCTGTCGGACGACCCCCTGTCGCCGGCGTTCTGGCAGTCCCATGACTGGGCTGGTGTTGCGGTTAGAGGACTGATGCTGTTCTCCTTAGCGGCTCGGCCTGAGATCCTGCGAGACCTCCGCCTCCGCCGTTTGCATGTCATGGCGTCAGTGCTGGGGGCCGTGTTGTTTTTCATGCAGGGTGTGACTGGCACGCGGGATCTGCTGGAGATTCCGCTGAGCTGGCAAAAAACAGCGTTGTACGGGTGCGATTTCGTTCTACGGAGCTGTCCGTAGAGCGTGATGAACGTCCAGCAACAAGACAGAAGCCTTGCTTGGAACTGGAACTCCAATGTTTATTGGCCGATTTGCTGCTGAAGGCTCTCAATCAAGGCCAGCATGGCCGGTTCATTGGCATGTTGCGCCAACACCACCAGGTGTTCGGTGTAGATGTACGGCTCGAAGTTTTGATCCACTAGCCAGGGCAGTGGTTGAGCTACTCGCATCTCTGGGGTGAGATAAGCCATCTGGAAGCTTTGTCCCGAATGCCTTGACGGCCGCAGGGCCATGGTTTTGTGCCGCTCTGGCTGGTTGATCGTGAGCAACTCTTCAAACCACTCTTGGGAGCGCTCGCGACAACTGGCGGGGAGGAAGGGCATCAGCTTCAGCTGAAGATTGCCCCTTTCCAGGCTCCATTGGAAAAGATCCGCGAGGTCGCCTTCGCTCTGATTGTTCTGGTTCAGAAGGGTTAGCTCGATCGGGCGGTTGTGCAGCTTGAGGATGAAGAGATCGTCGCGATCGTCGGGAATCTGCGTCGGCGTGGCCAGACAGGCGTCCAGGACGTGTTCTCTCAACAGCGTCACGGGATCTGTGCAGTTAAGGTCCACTCGCTGCGGGTTCATTGTCCAGCCCTCGGGTGGAACAACGCCGGGACTGTTCTGAAGCCAGAAGGGAGCCTGGAGGCGAAGACCTAGCCGGCGTTTGAGGCGAGCCATCTGGTGCACCTGGCGTTCCAGATCCAGAAGCTGAAGGTCGCCTGACACCTCCAACTCACGCTTGGTGCGTTTCAGCTCGATTCCGAATTGACGCAGAACCTTGTGGTGGCGCCGAGAAATCGTGCTCTGGTTCGAGAACTCAACTTCCGCTGCTCGCTCTGTTGAGCCCAGCCATAGGGTCAAATCGAGTGCTGCGAGTTGTTCCTCGGTGACCATTCAGCCGACTTGACCTCTTCAAATTTATTCGGCTTTCACCGAAATGCTTCTCAGAGCACTTGCACCACTTCGCTCACTTCAGGAATCGATTCGCGCATCTTGCGTTCAATGCCCATCTTCAGGGTCATCGTGCTGCTGGGGCAGCTGCCGCAGGCTCCCTGCAGACGCACCTTCACGATCGGGCCATCCAGTTCCACCACTTCAACGTTGCCGCCGTCGGCCATCAGGAAAGGGCGCAGTTCATCCAGCACCTTCTCCACGTTCTCCAGCGTGAGGGCCATGGTTTCAGTGCTCATTGGGATGAACCAGACATCAGGGTCCCAAGGTTACGGAGTGGCCCCATAGGGTGACGAGAGCGGTTAACCCTCCAGCTCCGGTGCAGCACGACGGTTCGTTCAACCCAGAGGCTCGTTACGACGCCGTGCTGGTGGGTGCCGGAATCATGAGCGCCACGCTGGCGGCCTTGCTGCACGAACTGGATCCGCAGCTGCAGATTCTTCTTGTCGAGCGGCTCGAAGCCCCTGCATTGGAAAGCAGCGCAGCGGTGAACAACGCTGGCACCGGCCATGCCGCCAACTGCGAACTCAATTACACCCCTCTCCAGGCGGATGGCAGCGTCGCCACCGCTAAAGCGGTGGCCATCAATGCGTCGTTTGAACGAAGCCTGGAGTTCTGGGGGTCGCTGCGGGAGCGGGGCGAGCTCGACACCGGCAGCTTTCTGCAGCAAGCAGCTCACATCAGCGCGGTGTGGACGCCAGAAAACATCGCTTTTCTGCGTCAGCGTTTCAGCCAATTGAAGGAGCTGCCGGCCTTTTCGCGGATGCGCTGGAGCGAGGAGCAAAGCGAGCTCACCGAATGGATGCCCCTGGTGATGGCGGGGCGTGATCTCAAGCAGCCGGTGGCGGCGACGCGGATTGATCGGGGTACCGACGTTGATTTCGGCACCCTCACCCGGGCCTATCTGATGCCGCTTCAGCAGAGCGGAGCACTCACTGTTGTGTACGGCACCCAGGTGCAAGACCTCAAGCGCTTGCGCCGCAGCGACATGACCGAAGCCGACTGGCGCGTGGTGCTGAAGGGGCCCTCCGGCAAGAAGGAGGTGCGGGCTCCCTTTGTCTTCCTCGGTGCCGGTGGTGGAGCCCTGCCGCTGCTGCAACGTTCTGGGATTCCGGAGGCGGCCGATTTTGCTGGCTTCCCGGTGAGTGGCCTCTGGTTGGTCTGCGGCGATGCGCAGCTGGCCGACCGGCAACGCGCCAAGGTGTACGGCAAGGCAGCGGTGGGTGCCCCGCCGATGTCGGTGCCCCACCTCGACACCCGCTGGATCGATGGCAAGCGGTCGCTGTTGTTTGGCCCCTTTGCCGGTTTCAGCAGCAAGTTCCTCAAGCAGGGTTCCTTGCTGGATCTGCCCGCCTCCGTTCGCGCCACCAATCTGGTGCCGATGCTGCAAGTGGGCGCCACCAATTTCGAACTGGTGCAATACCTGATCAATCAGCTGCGCCAGAGTCCTGCCGAGCGGCATGAGGCCCTGCAGCAGTTCATGCCCACCGCCCGCGCTGAAGATTGGACCCTTTCGGTGGCCGGTCAGCGGGTGCAGATCATCAAACGCAGCAAGCAGGGCGGTCGGCTGCAGCTGGGGACGGAGGTGGTCGCCTCCGGTGATGGCTCCCTGGCGGCGTTGTTGGGGGCCTCCCCGGGAGCGAGCACGGCGGTGACGATCATGTTGGAGGTGCTGAAGCGCTGCTTCAAGCAACGCCTCGACAGCGACGCCTGGCAGCAGCGGCTGCAAGCACTGTTGCCCAGCATCAATGAAGACCCTCAGCAGGATCCGCAGGTGCTGCAGCGGATGCGGGAGCGCAGCGATAACTTGCTGGGACTCACCCCATGAAGCTCATTTCGACAGATTCACCAAGACCACCCCGGCGGTGATCAGGCCGATGCCGATCAACTGGGTGGGCTGCAGCATCTGGCTGTAGGCGAAGCGCCCCACCAGCACGATCACCACGGTGCCGATGCCGCTCCAGAGGGCATAGGTGATGCCCAAGGGAATGCTCAGCACCACCTTGGAGAGCAGGGCCATGGCGATGGCATAGGCGCTGAACACCAGCAGGGTGGGCAGCGGTCGAGTCATGCCTTCCGACAACCGCAGGCAGGAGGTGCCAATCACCTCAGCGCTGATCGCCAGCAGCAGCAGGGTCCAGGGATTGCTCATGACCACTGGTGCGGCTCCTTAGGATTGTGACAACGACGATCACTGGACCCGAGACGGGATTCCGCCGCTGCATGACCGACGCCCCCGTCTCACGGATCCGCAACTTCTGCATCATTGCCCACATCGACCACGGCAAGTCGACCCTGGCCGACCGGTTGCTGCAAGACACGGGCACCGTGGCCAACAGGGATATGCAGGAGCAGTTCCTGGACAACATGGATCTGGAACGGGAGCGGGGCATCACGATCAAGCTCCAGGCCGCCCGGATGAATTACACCGCGGCTGATGGCGAGGAGTACGTCCTCAACTTGATCGACACCCCGGGTCACGTCGACTTCTCCTATGAGGTGAGCCGCAGCCTGCAGGCCTGTGAAGGCGCGTTGTTGGTGGTGGACGCCAGCCAGGGTGTGGAGGCCCAGACCCTGGCCAACGTGTATCTGGCGCTGGACAACGATCTCGAGATCATCCCGGTGCTCAACAAGATCGATCTGCCCGGGGCCGATCCCGATCGGATCAAGGAAGAGGTCGAGGCGATCATCGGACTCGATTGCAGCAACGCCATTTCCTGCTCGGCCAAGACCGGTTTGGGTGTGCCCGAGATCCTGCAGGCCGTGGTCGACCGGGTGCCCCCGCCGAAGGATGCGGTGGAGGAACCCACCAAGGCACTGATCTTCGACTCGTATTACGACCCTTACCGGGGCGTGATCGTTTATTTCCGGGTGATGAGCGGCCGGATCAACTGCAAAGACAGAGTGCTGTTGATGGCCAGCAAGAAGACCTATGAGCTCGATGAGATCGGGATCATGGCGCCTGATCAGAAGAAGGTGGATGAGCTCCACGCCGGTGAGGTGGGTTATCTGGCGGCCTCGATCAAGGCCGTGGCCGATGCGAGGGTCGGCGACACGATCACCCTGGTGAATGCGCCGGCGGATGAGGCTTTACCCGGATACACCGAGGCCAAGCCAATGGTGTTTTGCGGCCTGTTCCCCACGGAGGCTGATCAGTACCCAGACCTGCGTGATGCTCTCGACAAGCTGCAGCTGTCTGATGCGGCGCTGAAGTACGAGCCGGAAACCAGCAGTGCAATGGGCTTCGGTTTTCGCTGCGGCTTCCTTGGCCTGCTGCACATGGAGATCGTGCAGGAGCGGCTGGAGCGCGAATACGACCTCGATCTGATCGTCACCGCGCCATCGGTGATCTACAAGGTGAACATGATCGATGGCTCAGAGGTGATGGTGGACAACCCCGCCACACTTCCCGATCCGCAAAAGCGTGAGTCGATCGAAGAGCCCTACGTGAAGATGGAGATCTATGCACCGAATGAATACAACGGTGCCTTGATGGGCCTCTGCCAGGAACGGCGCGGTGAGTACATCGATATGAAATACATCACCACCGATCGGGTGACATTGATCTACGAGTTACCGCTGGCGGAAGTGGTGACCGACTTCTTCGATCAGATGAAGACGCGCACCCAGGGCTATGCCTCGATGGAATACAGCCTGATCGGGTACCGCAAGAACCAGTTAGTGCGCCTGGATGTGTTGATCAATGGCGAGCGGGCCGATGCTCTCACCACGATCGTCCATCAAGACAAGGCCTACAACGTGGGCAAGGCCTTGGTGGAGAAACTCAAGGAACTGATTCCTCGCCAGCAGTTCAAGATCCCCATTCAGGCGTCCATTGGCAGCAGGATCATTGCCTCCACCAGCATCAGCGCCATCCGCAAAGATGTGTTGGCCAAGTGTTATGGCGGTGACATCTCCAGGAAGAAGAAACTGTTGAAGAAACAAGCCAAAGGCAAGAAGCGGATGAAGGCCATGGGCAAGGTGGATGTGCCGCAGGAGGCCTTCATGGCGGTGCTGAAGCTGAACGATTGAGGAGGGAACTAAGCCCTCCCTCCATGTGATAAAGGGTCAAAGGTCTTCGACCTTGATGTATGAACCAGAAGTTTTACTCGAGAGGAGTTGCATCCATGTGGAATCAAGTCCCACACTTGTGGAATTGATTTTGATGGATCGATTCCCATTGGTCACCCGGGTGGCATTCAATCCGGCGTAGTAATCAGCAACCGTCTCGTAATCGTCGCTTCTCCAGGAACCAGAGTTTTGGTCGTAGTTGGGTTTTCCGTCAGAGAGGAAGTACACAGTATCGGTGATTCCGTCTCCAAAGGCTTCATCCAGGGTGTCCCATGGCATGGTGCCGCCCCAATAGCGCGGGTCACCGCTGCTCAAGCTGAGAACAAAATCAATTGCAGATTGCCGCGTGTCTGAATTTTCAGGACCAAGTTCTACCAAGTTGCTTTTACTAAGAGTCCATGTTTTGTTGTTGCGTCGGCCATCCGTGCTGAAGGCAGCAAGACCCATTTTTGTGGCATCCGGCAGGTTTTGAATGATGTCAATCATTTCGTGCTGCAGGGCTTCCATCCGGGTGAAGCTGCACACGCGCGAGGTTCTGATGTAGCCCCGCTCTGGGTCATAGAAGCGACGTCGCGTGTTTCCGTATTCACCACTCCAGGCCACGCAAGCACTCATGGAGCCTGACCCGTCAAGGATAAAGCGGACATTGCGACTGGTGATGTTCTGGAAGAATGCTCCTCCGCTATAGCCCTCCCCTTGGTTCCCATTGGTGTCGTTAAACCCATAACGCACCCGCTTATCGGCGCGTGCAAAAGCGGCAAAGTGAAGATCTTGTTTGGTTTGTGACTTAACCTCAGATGTTCTTTCGAGATAGCTGGCGCTTATTTGGTATGGGTCGTCATTTTTGGTGTCATCAAGGATGTATGGATCAATAAATTTAACCAGCTTGGTGTTGATATCGGTCTGCACCCGAATAGCCGGTTGTTGGAAGGTGCGTGCTGGTGTTTTGCCTTGTGTGAAGGAAAAATCGGATTGTTGAAGAACATCCGCGAGTGGTTGTCCCGTTGGACAACCTTCATACTCCGCTAGATCATTCACCTTGCAGGGGATTGTCCCAATATCATCAAGAACGCGACTCACGAACATTTTTGATTGATAGTTTTCGTTTCCATCGGAGCCGGTCGTATCGCTGGATGCTGACTTGCTCCCGAGGTAGCTTCCATCCATATTGAGCGGCGCACCGCACCTCATTAACGAATAGCCATGTTTGTTGCTACTTAGACTGACGCCATAGATCACAGGGTCATCGAGTTCAACCATATTGATCCCAAAAATCGGTTTAAATCCCTGGCTACCGGCTTTTGTTTGGCAGAGGCTGACCACTTCGCTGTGGTTGCTGATCAAATCTGTTTCAGGGTCATCCTGTTCGGATGGATTTGTACGTGTCACCAAGAGATTCATGCTGCGCTCCACCTCAGAACGCATCAGGCGGAGGCCGTTGGTGGTGTTTTGCCGCAATGTTGCTTTGCCTTGGCTTTCTGAAATCAATGTCTGGGTTGTTCGCAGTGCTACCGACGATGCACCCATGATCATGGTTCCAGCGACGACACCCACCATCAATTCAGGAAGTGTGAATCCGTCGAATTTGACTCGGCAAGGTTTTGCTTGAAGCGGGAAGTAACGCATCGTGCTGCCCCACAAGATGGATCTTTCATTTCAATGTTGCATGTATCGATGCTTTATTGATGGATAACTGCTGAAGGTGTTCTGAGAAAATGATGATGATTGCTATCACGTCGCTTGGCAGCGGCCATTGCTAATTTCCGAAGCTCCTGCTTGCTTGACCCAGCGCCCTTGTTCAATTGCACCGGTCCCATCAATCTGGACGCAGCGGATGCTTAATCTGTTTTGGCCCGTAATGCAATTTGTTGAGTTAGTTGCTGATATGGCTCGCTCATGGCAGACGAGAAACGTCAGCGTGCCAGCCTCAGCTGTGGTGCCTGGTGGTGTGAAGCCAAAGTCTTGTGTGCTTACGGCGATGCGCACATTGTCAGATTCAGGCGTTGATTCTTTTGGCACTAACCGTAAATTATCGAGTTGTCGTCCTGTGATATCACTCAGTTGGTAGCCAGGATGCCCCGATTCACAGTCTGGGTCATTCGTTAGAGCACTGATTTCTGAATCGCAGCAACTAAAGCTAGTTGTGCTCACACCTTGGCTGAATTCTGTGATTTTCTTTGGCTCTAGAAACTTATATTTTTCTGGAAAGGTTATTGAGCAACTTGTTTTTCTGGACCCCAGCTTCGCACGCAAGCTGTAGAGTCCTGTCTCCAGTTGTGTGGCATAGCGATCTACATCTACTTTCCAACGGTTTCGTGTGATTACTGGGACAGTAACAGCCATAGATATGGTGAGGATGGCAAAAGCGACGATAATTTCAACGATGCTGAAGCCTTTTTGACTGTGCTTATTGCAAGTCATAGCATTGAGATGAGAAATTGGGATTAAGTTCTGTAATGCGTTGTTCTTCTCCAATTGATGCCTCTGGTGCTTCAAAGCTGTACGTTATGGTGAGTAAGTATGGATTGCTATCGTTCCAGTCCATGTTTACTTTTGGGTGCTCAATGATTCCAGCGACGTTATCTTTTTTAAGATGATTTTTTAAAAATGTGCTCGGTGAAATGCATGCTGTATCGAGGGCAGTGTTGAGGCCTGATTCGCTTGTGATCGCCTCTTTGGTTAGATAGGAATCCTGCATTTGTAGGAGCTGAATGTGGTCATTGATGGATGCTTCGATTTCACTTCTTGAGGATTGATTGCGGCCTGTTGCCATTGCAGAAACTCCCAAGCGGCCCACTGCAGTCATCACTGCAGCCACAACCACGCCGGCGATGAATGTTTCAACCAATGTAAATCCAGCTGATTGGGATCGTTGAGAGCCCTTGTTATGCAGTTGTAGATGGCGATGCTTCATGGTGGCTATGTGAGCCGCTTGCGCATCAGTAGATGTGTGGATCGCTTGAATGCAAGTTTTGGCTTGTTTTCTGTGTTCCTTTATTCTCTATTTTTTTCTTGCTCTTTAGATGTCAGAATGGCTAATTCAAGATGTGAATTGGGCTTGCTTTGACTGAGTTATCGCTGAGAAGATAATCGCAGCATCCAGCTTTACCAGCGCTCAAAGATGTCGAGGCTGGTCCCGCGGATGGCTCGAGTCACCATGCGCCCATAGCCAGGGTAGTTAAATCGCTCGCTCCACCCCCAGAGATCATTGGCTTTCTGAACAACGGAAATACCGTTCTGCTCTGTGGTGAGTGTGAAGCTTGATGCGGAATCATTCTCATCCAAAACGCAGATGCTGCTGGCCCATACCAAACCTGTCATTTCTGCGTTGCTTGGGCGCACGATCCCTGTTGGTAGATAAAGCAATGCATCGGGAAGTGTTGAACCCGAAAACACCACTGATTGTTCTGTTTGTGCGCATGCATTTGTGCTTGGTGCCGACCCAGCACTCGCAGTGATGATCAGTTGCTCAGGCTTTCCGTTGCAGCTGCTGCTGCCATTATTCACACCGCACAATTCAGCTGATCCACTCAGTGTGATCGCCTGGTTTAGGTAAAGATCAGTGGGGTAGCTCGCGGGTTGATCCAGGTGCAGAACGATGGCGCGTGTGTCTGATGTCTCAAAGTGCAATTCAGTTTTGTTTAGATTGACGTGATCGAGGTAAACATGACAATCAAACTGATTGCTGCTGTTGCAGAGAATGTTTTGGCTGAGTGTGATTGAGTTTGGATCGTTGCCTAGGTCGATCCCTTCTTCAGCCAAGGTGCGATAGTCATCTGCGCCCGTTTCGTCGGCATCCCTAACGCAGATGGGTTCTGCGCAAGGTAGTGGTGGATAGAGGATTGGGATGTCATTCTCATCGAGATCAAGCGCTCCATCTCCATCTCGGTCAGCAGGTGCGGGTTCGCTGTCGTCAAAACTCCAGATTCGGATTGTTTCTCCATCCGAATTTGATGTGGTGTCATTGACGCGATCAATTTCAAAAAGATTTGTTGGAGGTAATCCACCAACACCACGTTTTGTTTCATCAATATTGATGGGCCATATCCGGTTTTTGTTGTTTGGATTGGCTAAGGCTTGATTGGTCGTGCTTACATCATCAAGGAGGCTGTCAAAGCAGCCCGATGAATACTGGTTTGCCGAGTAATTGTCGGGTGATTTTGTTAGATAAAAAATATATCCAGGCCCATTGATCGAAGTGTCATTGAGACGTAGGTTGTGGCCGCTCATGACAGCCCAATCATCTGCTCCCGCGACGCGTGAGCTAATGAACAGTGCTCGTTTGAGGAGAGCTCTTGCGAGCAGCGTTTCCCCACGTTGAACAATCCCCTCCACATAAAAGCTACCTTCTCCGTTGCCTCCTGTTGCTGTGGTGTTGTAACTCCGCAACCGATAGCCAACTTGTATTGGTTCTGTGATTCCATCAGCTCTGATGTTTTCGGTATTGATCGGTACTATGTCTGCTTCGCCCTCAGTGCCTTGGGGATACGCGCCGATGAACCGTTCAACGGGTGTGCAAAGTTCCACCAATTGAGTGCCTGAAGAAGTTGCAGTTGCTGGCATATTGGGTGCACTCCAGCCCCATTGCTCTGAATCGTTGCGTAGCGTGAGTAGGAATCCTGTGTAATTTTCTCGCTCATCTTTGTTCAGATCACTGATGATGCGATTCAGGCCATTTAGAGCAGCTGATTCGGCTAGTTGGTTGTAACTTTCAGCCGCACCCAGTTTTCTGGCCATCATCTGCCGAATCATTAGGCCTGTAGCACCTGCGAGAAGAACGATGCCCATCAGCATGGCCATTACCATGGCCATGCCTTTTTCTGGTTCAGGAGGCCATTGTGATTTTTGGAGATTGATTGCTCTGTTTTTCATGCCTCAGGTGCAAACTACATTTTCTGCATTTGTTGCTCCATCCCCTTTATTCAGCTTGCTTGCGCCTGTGCTTGAGTTCAAGCAGGCTTTGATTGATCTGTTTTGGCAGCCGCTTAATGGTTCTGCTGTGATGCTGTAGGCCGCATCTATGGGCCCTGAAACCATGATCTCATGATATTTACTTGGTAGTACCCATTTTTTGGTGAATTCACCTGTCATTTCTCCTTCCTGTCCCATGATGGCGCTGATGCTGTTGAGGTCGTCCCAGTTGGATGGAAAAACCCCAGTTTCATCGATGTAGGCCGAAATGATGGCTTGCAGTGAACCAATGCTTGCTATTGCTTCTGATGATTTTGATCTACATGCTTGATTCAAGTAGCTAGGTATTGCAATTCCGCTCAGCATTCCAATGATGCTGACAGCAATCAATATTTCAGTGAGTGTAAAACCTGATGATGGTTGTTTTTTGAACATGCTTGTCATGGCTTGCTTCCAATAGTTGTTCTTCGGCTACATAGATACAAGCCCGATTTTTCGGGCTTGTATGCCTTTTGGTTTGTTTTCAGATCTTTTTAGACAGTTCCAGTTCCAGTTCCATTGCCTGAGCTAGATGTGCAGTCGGATGATGCAGCTGATCCGTCTGTTGTAGTTCCAATATCACGGACTCCTGTTTCATAGGCAACGCAGCCACTGGCTGCGTACTTTCCGTCTATCTCGCCTGCTCCTTCGACGGTTCCCGTATAAATCTTGTTGGCAAGTGTTAGATCAGCAAAATTGCAGTTCTCGGTGCCTGAGTTTGCTACCAATTGCTCTGCAAGTGTTGTTGCATCGGACTCTGAAAGCAAGGCTTCAGCTCCTACCTGAGATAAGATTGCGCCTAGCCTTGATGTGCATTCTGTAGCCTTGGCTTTTGAGGTTTGAGCCAAAAAGTTAGGCAGAGCGACCGATGATAGAACTCCAACAATCACAACCACGATCATCAGCTCCACGAGGGTGAAGCCCTTTTCGAGCAGATTGCGAGCTTTCTTGCGGTTGAGCAGGGTTAGCTGAAGCTTGGATTTGAGGGAAGACATTTTTAAAGGTTGTTGATTGTTGATGTGCACCTGTGGTGCCGACAACACAACCATGACTCGAACGGTTGGCTGGCAAAGAAGTCCTGGCTAAAGCTTCCCTAAGAACGCTCTTAGTTTTTCTCTCAGATTCGTGGCCCTGCGCTCTTTACCGTCTCTGCGGATCTGGTTGCAATCGACCTCGTTGCTTGCGGTGGTGGCGGGTTATTCCGCATTGCTTGCCTTTGGTTCTTCCTTGGCGGGGGCGGAGCGGTTGGAGCGCCATCAACGACTGGTGGAGCAGATCCGCAGTGGTCTGAGCACTGGAGCAATTTCGCTGCCTCTGCCCCAGGCCTTAGGGGTCCAAGCGGCCCTGGTGCCGGGTGAATCACGCAATGCATCACCAACTTTGAGTCTCATCGACGGGTCCTATTGGCTGACCAGCCGTAGCGCCTTGCCTTCCCTTGTTGCCAGCAGTGTGCTGTTGGAGGTGCGGCAGAACATCACCTCCTCAATTCAGAGCGAACGCCGGGATCAGCTGCTGTTGATTGCAGTGGCAGGGATGTCCCTTCTGCTGGTCTCGTTGTTGTTTCGCGTGGTTCTCTGGCGTGGCCTGATGAAACCACTTCAATCCCTGAGTGATGAACTTTCACGTCTCACTGCCGACTCCCTGGGGCAACAAAGCCTTGATCCGGTAGGGCAGTCGCGCGAGCTACAGCCCATCGTCGAGGCTTTTAATCAACTTCAATCTCGACTGGCTGAGGCATGGCAGCGGGAACGTCGCTTTGTCGATGGTGTTGCCCATGAATTGCGGACGCCGATCACCGTCATCTCCGGCCATGCCCAGAGCCTTCAAGTCGAGCTGCACGAGGCGAGCCAAGCCAAGCTCGCCCTGATTGGGGCTGAAGCAGAGCGCCTGGGGGAGCTGGTCACCGTGATGCTCGATCTAGCTCGTAGTGATGCTGGTCGACTCACACTTGAGCTGGAAAGTCTGGATCCCGAGCTCGTGTTGCTGGATGCCTACGAGCGGTTGCAAGCTTTGGCGCCGGATCGGCTGCGTTTGGCACCGCCGTTTGAAGCTGAGATGCCGAGGATTACGGCCGATGCTGAACGGCTGCAGCAGTGTCTCGCGGCTCTTGTCGACAATGCCTTGGCGTACTCCGCAGGCAAGGTGCAGCTTGCTGTGTCGGCCTCATCTGACGTTGTGACTCTGCATGTGCGCGATCAAGGCCCTGGCATCCCCGAGGGGGAAAGAGCTCAAGTTCTTGAGCGGTTTGTGCGCGGTAGCACCTCGATCGGCACCCGCGGTAGCGGCATCGGTCTGGCCACCGGCAAGCTGCTGATGGAAGCGATGCAAGGCGAGCTGCGGATCGGTGATGTCCCGGAGGGTGGGGCCGACCTGCAATTGCGCTTCAAGATTTTGGCTCCCCCACCCGCGCAATGAAGCCCACACCCCGCACGGTGTGCAGCAGTTGCGACTCCCCTTTGCCTTCTACTTTCTTGCGCAGGTACCCCATGTAGACGTCGAGGGTGTTGGGGTCGCCAACAAAGGGTGACCCCCACACGGCATCCAAAATCGTCTGGCGCGATTGCACCTCATCCG